>DATFMK010000600.1:0-5858 GCA_035267005.1 Balneolales bacterium | reverse complement strand
TGAAATATTATACGTTGAATTTTTTTGTCCCCCCGAGATGCCCAGATAACTATTAAAAATAGGAGCAGATTTATAATAGGCTCTTTGCCAATCCACATTCGGAAGTGACCCGGGATTGGCTAACTGTGGCATTGGCTGTTGACCAACTGATTCCTGAAGTCGATTATCTATAGTAGCATATTGTTGCGTATTGGCCATTGACAAGAATCGCACAGGAGATTGTACACCATACGATGAGCGAACCTGTACCCTGGTTTTACCCGATTGTCCTTGTTTCGTTGTAACAATAATAACCCCGTTAGCGGCACGAGATCCATAAATTGCAGCGGCTGCAGCATCTTTAAGTACCTGAATCGATGCGATATCTTCCGGACTAACATCATTTAGGCTGCCTGGAGATCCATCGACAATTACTAATGGATTATTATTTCCGAACGTATTCGAACCCCGGATACGAATATTAATATTGGCTCCGGGAGCTCCGCTCGATGTCGTTACACTAACACCGGGTGTCGTTCCTTCCAACGCAGCCGCAGCATTCGGTAACACCGAATTGGTTTGTATTTCACTCGGACTTACGGTCGATATAGAACTACTTAAATCACTTTTCTTTTGAACACCATAACCAACTACTACAAGTTGTTGACCCTGTATTGTCTGAGGAGCCAAAGAAACATTTATTGAGGATCTGCCATTCACTGGTATAATTTTAGAAGCATATCCTATATAAGAAAAAATTAGAGTATCGCGCCGACTATTAACCTGTAATTTATATTTCCCATTTGGATCTGTTGAAGTGCCGGTTTGGGTCCCTTTTACTACAACATTTACACCAGGTAGTGATTGATGACTTTGCGCATCGATAACTTTACCCTCAACTTGTAATTTATTTTGGGCATATAAGGGAGCGCTTCCAATAGATACCAATAAAAATGATATTAGAAGACTACTCCATACACCTTGATTATTAAACACGCTGAACAATATATAGCGTAGCTTTAGCCATTTTACCATAGATTCTCCTTTTTTATAATAATAAATAGAAGTATATGCCCCCCCTACCTATGTTTACATAGATAATAATTACGGAAAGTCTCATCTTGACGAATTCCTAAAATATTTAAAAATTTTATGCCAATATTACGTAATATGATGCTAAACATAATGTTAACATAAAATACATTTTGATACTTTATGGAATAAGAACCATCAACGATTTAATACTTCTATCAAATATTTTTTTTAATTATGTTAACGATATCATATATATAAAATATAACATTCCTTGACTTCAGAGGATCTTCAAAATGATAAGAACCTCTTATTACTTACCTCCATCATTTTTGCAATGTTCTTAATATTTATGATAGCGTTATCAGAATAAATGTGAACGCTATCATTGCTTACATAATTACACTTCTTTTTTAAAAGAAACAATATATTCACCTATTTAAGGTATCTGAATCTGCTAACAAAATCACGAATAAACTATTAATAGTCATGTATTTATGTATTATTAGATTAATCTATTATTTACATTATTTTACATTCAGGTTTTGAGACAGTAATTATATATAGATGCATTTTTCTTGGTTTATTTATCACCTCTTTTAAATCTGCTTGAAAACACCATCAATAATATCTAAAATATTTTTTAGCCCTCCTGATAGTTTTCCGCTTTGCTCTATAATTAAAAAAACATTCCAAACGCTTTTAGTACTAGTTTGAAATTAAATATTATTTGTATCACTCTGAATGTATTGAGTAAAGGATCAAAAGATCGTCAGTATTATTGTTGCTTTTGGTTTTTATGGAGTTAAAATTTTCAAGAACAACTTTTTTAGAGTTAGAATATTAACTGGATTATTGGGGCCGTTCAATTAATAGTGCCATGGTTAATACGATCAGAAAACATCAGTAGCATTTGGGCTTTAATCGTCTTCTATAGTGATACGAGGTGATTGGACCACTTTGCAATTACTTACTTTTATACATGATGCAAAAAGTTTAAATAAAGCCTGATCACGGGTGAAACTTCGTTTGCTCTTGGTAATCTTTCTGAGTTGACTATGCAGTAATTCGATAGGATTGGTCGTACAAATGAAACGTCGAACCGTCTGGAGATGCTCTAAGAACGTTGAGAGTCGAGTCCATTTTATTTGCCGGCTGAAGACAGTCTTTGGATATTTTTCCCCATTTCCCGGCGAACCGTTCCGTATCCGCATCAGTCTGTTCCAGAACTACCGATTAGTAAATGCTCTCATATCCCGAAGGAGTTCCCGGCTATCTTAACAAGGAACACAATTTTGGGAATGACGCTCCTGATGGGCCACAGGAGTCTGCACATCTGTAGCTGGGATAACTGTTTTGATAGCCTCCGCAAAACCTTTGATATGATCAATACAAGCGATCGGGTATCCCCCCCCCCATGCCCGGCTGCGTAATGTATGTATAGAGCAACTCCTCTAACCAGAACCGGGCTTCATCATGTTCACCTACAACCATACCCAGAACTTCCTTGTAGCCCCCTCTTGTTTACTCCCATAATGTTATAGTCGATCTTGATCACGATCTGACTAGCCTCTTTTAACTTTATAGTGGATCGCATTCAGCCAAACAATGAAATAAATTCCATCCGGCGGCCAATTTGCTATCTTCTCAGATCTGATCGGAAATCCCTGTCAACTTCACCTCAGAAATCTTTAGACGATAAATATTCGCATATGACCACATTTCGCATCATAGCTCATCCCTTTAGCATAAATGGAGAGGATTTGCTTATCCAATGTGCCAGTCAAAGTAATTTGTCGTTTGGGTAGTTTTCGGGAGCAAAACTGCCATGGCGCTCTCTCGGTGAGATATTGGTAACTTTTCCCACATCCATCTTAACTCGTTTTTGCCCGTTTCCGTTTCGACGGTTTCCGTCGGCTTGATTTCTTAGATATGAAGATTCTGTTACGTTTCTATTTTTTTTTGTAGAAACTGTTGCATTAACGGGACAAGGACCTGTTTTCTCCAGCCAGGCCGATTCAACCGTAAAACCGTATGAATGATGAATATCATCACTCCCCTTCACCGGTCCCGTTACAAATTGCAGATCCTGTAAATTTTTGAATTCCGGTGAATCGTTTTTATCCGATTTGAACCAAAACGGGAGAAATCCAGGATACGGTCTCGGCAGCAATAACATAGAATCCGGTTTAAAAGATGATAATGCTAATTTATAATTTTTAAACTGATTAGTGAGATGAATATTCGTCCGGTATGATTGTCCGTTATGATCCACCAAAATAATTCCGAAAGATCCATTTTCCGGATTCCTTGAACGGGCGCGTATGACTAATTGATCATGTGAATCTACCTCGGAAAGTCGTCCTTTCATTTTGTTCCCGACATAAATCTGCCATCCAATAGCATGGGGACGCATTGTCAACTGCTTTGCCGAAACATGAACCGCCATCTTCCCGGGATCATCCGTTGAAATAATATTTCGTTGATACCCGCGATCCCAGGGATGAAAGGTCATATCTACATTGGCATAATCTTTTTTGGCATTGAAAAGCGAAATCGGTGCTTTATCGCTATAAACCGGGACTTTCCAGACATCCTTATAATAATAATCCCATTGAAACGGCGAGCCGGGATGATTTCCGGGAAAAGTGACCGAATGCTTCCCGCTATTCACAATAATCCAATAGTTTAGAAAACCCGGACGAACCATTTTTCCCGGTATCTCAGCTGTATAATGATAGGTATTCGTCTGTTTCATTTGTATCCGCTGCGGACGAAAGCCGCTTCTCACTAACAACCAAACCTTGCTCTCCGGCTGAACTCCCGCCACTGTCGCTGATATGTTCACCGGGTTTCCGGCAACAACCGATGGATCGGGTTGATGTCTGACTGCCGGCTTTTTAGGAGATTCCGACGGCGCGACAAAATCACCGATCTTAATCGTTCCCATTCGACAGTTGGCATTCCATTGATTGTTGGAAACCCCGCTTTTGGTCAATAAATAAGCTCCGGGACGAATCATAAATGAACCGCTATGTGTTTCTTTATTTGTTACATTTCCTTTATTCAATCCTTTAATCCCAAAAGAATCGCCAAGGTTAGGTAATGATAATTTCATATCATGCTGTTTCCACTCAATATATCGAACATATCTTTTGGGAGACGGACGCTCAAACGGATCACGTATACGAACGGCATCGGGCATGACTTCAAGCCGCCAGATACCGTTTTGCAGTTTATCCAGGAAATATGCGCCTTGACCATTATAACCAACTACGGATGAAGAACCGACTCCGGCCACATGTTTTAAATCCGAAGCATTTTTAGGCTGGATTTTTGTGTTATTGGTATAATAAAACGCCGTATCGGCATTCATCACACTCAGATTATTATGAGCGCTGACCGTAAAATTCTCAAACGTCGTATCTTCAGGATACGAACCGAAATGTTTATGAAGCGGCGTATCCCTAAAAACATTTCCGGCAATCAACATACTTAGTGCTTTAGACGGCGTATAAGCCAGATTCATATAGTGGGTCTGATAATCCGTATTGCAGTAGGCTATGGCCATTGGCGTGTAGGTGAATTGGGTAGCCCATTGGAATCCGGCGGAACGAAAACTGCGGGCCATCGCCGGATAAATATAGGAATTCGGTTCATCGGCAGAGCTAAACTCATACACCATTTTCGCCAGTTTTTTAAACCGCTTATTATTCCGGTAAGGAATGTCATATCGATCTACATACGGTAAATAATTGCCCCTCAATTGATGTCCCCTGACCAATCCGGCCGGATACCATTGAAAACTGCCTCCGTCGATATTCGCCTTCATCAGTGCAAGTGCATACTTCTGATCAGCTTGTGATAAATTGTAGAAAACAGGTTTCTTCCAGCCGGTTGATCGAATGGCATGAGCCATTGAGTTTACAAATTGTATTGATTTTTGAGTCGTTTTGGCCTGATCAGGTTCATTTAAAATCTCAACCGCTATGATATCGGGATCATTTTTATATGATAATCCGGTATACGGATTCACATGATTTACAAATTCTTTGAGATACCGGTCCATCACCTTCCAGTATTTTGGATTATTCGGAGCCGCTCCTTTCGATATATTATTGGCAAATCCCGGCGTTTTCGTCGGTCGCTGTGGATAACCGTTGTTATACAAGTTCATGGGCGTTAAAATAGCCCGGATTCCGTGTTTTTTGAGTTGATAAAGCAAATAATCAAGTAATTTGGCGTGTTCATTATCCACAAAATGCCCCAAACTATCGCTAATTTCCGTATCCCAGATATGCAGACGAAAAGCGTTGAATCCCAGCCGGGAGAGATGATACACATCTTCATCAATTTCCTTTTTGGGATCGATATGCATTTGCTTCATCATCCGGTAATCGAAAGCAAACGGCAAGGTGTAATTCACACCAAAAAAAGATGGGGCTTTATGCGTATCTTTTCATCGAAGTACGCCAGAATGATCCACATAGAGAATATGATTCTTTTCCGGTTTTTGGTGATTCGGCTTTGCTATTATACCGCTAAATGGGAATAATGAAATCAGCAACAGAAATAACGTTATCAATAATTTTCTAAATTTCTTCATACAAATAATTTTTGTTGAATAGTTTTATCTGTAAATAAATAGGAAATCAATCACTGAATAATGTCACGATTATGCAATAATGCGGCTGATTGCATCAGAATAACACCACTTAAATCAGTTTTTAACCCAACTTTTTTTCCCGGATTACGACTCCAGTTGCTTCCGAAAGTTACATTTCGATGGTTGGTACCTTTTAACCATAGCACTCTCGCATTATGAGCCAGAAAATTTACATACTGAT
>DATFMK010000599.1:0-2133 GCA_035267005.1 Balneolales bacterium | reverse complement strand
CGTTCCTTGGAAGGAATCAAAAGACTCATTAATTATACCATGAAAGATATTCAAGACTATCTGGAGTTCGAGAGTTTTGAACTATTAAAAACTATTGGCGTATAAAACATTGATTAAAGTAGATGAGCTTAGAAAAAGGTTATATTCAGATTTATACGGGTAACGGGAAGGGCAAAACTACTGCGGCTTTGGGGCAGGCTCTGCGAGCGTCAGGTAGAGGTTTAAAAACCTTTATCGTTCAATTTGAGATTTAAGGGCATGGAGGATTCGATGTGCCTATCAACTATGCTCTCCAGAATCTAAACGACAAGTTAAAGAGATGTCACCAATGTAGATTCGCTGAAACCAATTTCGGCCGATTAATTTCGGAGAAAACCCCACAAACGTGCTCACAAATGCCGAAGCTTTTGATCCCCTGGCCAAAATCCTTGAATTTAAGGTGAGCGCCGTGAATATCGCCAAGTTATCTGAGTAAGTCCGGCGTGTCACTTTATAAGTTAACTGGCTAAATTCATTTCACCTTTCATTATCTTGAATCAATGGCTCACGGGCTCAAAGACTTCGAAAAAAGTTTTTTCTCCGATGAGAGAATCTATTTTTCCCTGAATATCCCTTCTTTCTTTACTGTGCAGCCATTTATCCCAGTACTCAACCGTCTCCCATTCGCCTCTGACCAGGTATTCTCCCGGATTATCAAGGCTTCTTAATGTCTCGCGAGAAATATAACCTGGTTGTCCTTTTGAACAGGAGCTTAATTCCGCAAGAAGCGAAATCAGATTTTCTGTCTCCTCAATTTGGAATTTTCGTATACTCATAACGTGAACAGACATTTCGTCCTCCATTCATGTTGTTTTACTGAACACGCACGTGACCGCTAGTATTTTTTATCAGCAATTAGCATGCCATAACTGAATAAAAATATAATTCCTACAATATCAATATGTTACTTTTATATTAACCATTATGACAGTCTGTAAAACAAAAAAAATCGAAAAATTTAGAATTTCTTTTGTAAAATTTCGAAATTTTGCAAAAACCGTTTTTAATATTTTCTAAATCTTGCTGTTCACAAAGATCGGTCGTTACCAAAAAAAGTTAGTAACTAATTAAAATTAAGTCGAATACATTGCTAAAAGGCCGATGGCACGTTTTATGCTTTGAGCATCTATAGAGAATGAATCGCCAACGTATAGGCTATCCTAATTATGGGAAATTGGTCCTTTGGACAATTGGGAAACAGTAAAAATACTTCCATCATGAATAAACCAACTGGAAGGTTGGAAAAACCCCGGTGGGTGGAGCCATGGTACCTGAGCTATGCCATTCTGGGTTGCACCATGGGCGGCATGTTTCCGATCTTGATACCGCTTCTTGCGTTGAAGCGTTTTAGCAGCGCCTGTCAGGTGGGGCTCGTAATGGCTGCCTTTAACTTGGGAGGATTGATGGCACCAATTTGGGGCAGTATCGCAGATCGATATGGAATTCATCGGGGGTTGTTGTCCAGTGGTCTGATAATTACTTCAATTGATGTTAACGTACAAAATCAAGCCTACATTATAGAAATATCGAAAGTGTAAATTAAATAATATTAAAACCTTGATTAAAGTAGATGAGCTTAGAAAAAGGGTATATCCAGATTTATACGGGCAACGGGAAGGGCAAGACTACTGCGGCCCTCGGCCAGGCTCTGAGAGCGGCAGGCAGTGGATTGAAGACCTTCATCGTTCAATTCATGAAGAATTCCTCGTGTGGTGAAATGAGAATTTTTGAACAAATGCGCAATTGGGTCACCTTGGAACATTACGGAAACGATTCCTTTGTTTTTTCAAATGAAGCGGCAGGTGAAAATGACATATATATGGCGCAGCAGGCATTCCACAGCGCACGAAAAGCCATTTCAGGCGGTAAATACGATATCGTTATTCTGGACGAGGTCTGCGTTGCAATTTTCTTTGAGTTATTGAAAACACAAGATGTGCTATCGTTGCTGGCAGAAAAACCGGGAAACATTGAATTGATTCTCACAGGTCGATATTGTCCACCGGAGCTTATCGAGAAAGCTGATCTGGTAACCGAAATGCAAGAAATTAAGCACTACTATCAAAAAGGTGTGGCAGCCAGGAAGGGTATCGA
>DATFMK010000598.1:0-12264 GCA_035267005.1 Balneolales bacterium | reverse complement strand
TTGGCGTGGCATTGTATGAACCTGTTTTATTCCTGATTTTAGCCGTTATTTTAGGCCCGACAACTTATCTGATTTATTCTTCGCTGGAAGGAAAGTCGCGCGAACTTGGACAAAGGATGGATGATCTTCGCCCTTTATCATACGGTATCTTACTCGATTCGTACATGGGTTATGTGGATCTGAAATTAACAAACCGACAAAAGACGTTTCAGAACAAATTTTTAAAGTTTGTCAAAGAATATGCGAATTTAAAAGCCATGTATCAGCTTTTTAAAATGATCCCAACCAAGTCCATTGAAACAATAGCCATTTTAGGTATAGTGCTGATTTTCACGTATTCATTAGTTTTGAGTAATCATACAGAGAATATTCTGGCCTTATTAGGCTTGTTCGTGGCAGCAGCTTATCGACTTATGCCTTCCATAAATCGAATTCTGAATGCGCTGATGTCGCTTAAAAGTCATCAGTTTACTATCGATAATCTTGAATTGTACCGGGATAAGCATCAGAATCAGGAAGAATCGATCGAACAAAAGCCTATATCTTTCAATCAGGATATCGCTTTTGAAAATGTTTCCTATAAATTTCCGGATGGTAAAAAGCATGTTTTGAATGACATCAGTTTGAAGGTTCAAAAGGGTGAGAAAATCGGTTTTATCGGTAGTTCGGGAGCTGGTAAAACAACTTTGATGAATATTCTGCTTAGGTTTTATAACGAAGATTCCGGGAAGATCCTGGTTGATGGGGTTCCGTTGACCGAACAAAATATGAAAAGCTGGAGGAAGCTGCTTGGGTACGTGCGCCAGGATGTTTTCATCATGGAGGGAACTATAGAAGAAAATATCACGCTTGGTGATCAAAATGTGGATTATAATCGTTTGTACCGATCCATTGAACAAGCATCTTTGAATGATTTTGTCAAATCATTACCCAAAGGCATCAAAACATCTGTTGGGGAACGCGGTTCAAAATTGTCAGGTGGACAAAAGCAGCGATTAGGTATTGCCAGGGCGTTGTATAAAAATGCTGAGGTTCTTGTCTTTGACGAAGCTACAAGTGCTCTGGATAATGAAACAGAGCGGGAAGTAACTGAAGCTATTAAACATCTTTCCGATACCGACATCACCTTATTTATTGTCGCTCATAGAGTAACAACTTTAAAAGATTGTGACCGTATTTATGAGATCAAAGCCGGAGAATTAGTCGGACAGCATCAATATGATGATATCTTCAAAACAATTATGTAAGGAGATTCATTTTAGTCCGAAGTTTATTAACAAACCGGTTAATTCTACTGATTGGTGCTTCTTCCAAAGGTGGCAGCCAGGATGATTCCCAATGATGAATACAAAAGGTGTTATTGGTTATACACGTGGGATCAAATTTTTCTGCCACACTGTATGGATAAAAATAATCAACCGGATAAAGTGTAATATCATCTATCTTTTGAAATCCGTATCGGCGTAATCCTTTCTTCTTTAATAATAAAGTCGTCATTTCCGGCGACCGGTAATAGTAATGATTAAAAATTAGAGCATTTTCTGTCATGACCATGCATTCTTTCAAAAAGGGATGACCTGGCAGTGAACCGATGACAGCATTATTTACCCAATCGGTATGCTCATGTTGAAATTGAAAACCAAGAAATAAATTTTGTGTCAATAAGGGATCAAAACTTTGGGTGACTTCAACTTCAGTATCAAAATAAATACCACCTTCATGATATAAGGCATAAAGCCGGATATAATTGGATACCTTCGACCATTTTTTTTCAGCCAAGGCTTGTCGCGTGTATGCCGTATCTAATGGACAATTGGACTCATCCCATTTTTTTAGTCGATAATCGGGAAGATATGCTTTCCAGCTACTTATGCATCTTTTTACCAAATTATTCATGTTCTCGTTATCAAACCAGCAATAGTGAATTATCTTTGGAATCATATTATTAGAGATATGTAGTGATCTATTTTATCTATATAGATTAACATATGAATAAATTGGCGATATAGACCTGCAAAAAAGAGTAATATAGAATTATCTAATATTGGAGATTTTTCGGCTTCTAATCTTTATGAATTATTAAAAAAATATTAGAATATAAGTTTATATATTTTTTAACGTATCATTTTGGTAATAGCCTATCGGTACTTTCGGCCTTTTAAATTTTAAACACAAGTCGGGAGATTCGCGATTAAACAATATTAATATTGTTCCACGATACGATTTTTGATATTACTTTAATAAGAGAAGGTTTTGTGAAACTGTTCTTTTACCCAATATCTGTCCCGAAACTATCGGGACTGCGGTTTCGAAGTCGCTGAGGCTTTGATATTGAACAAAATCCCAACCTTCTAAGAGTCAATATAATTTTGTGGAGGATTTATTGACTGTGAGATAAATAATTACATCAAGTATAATATACTCTGAATACGCTACTGGTTAAAATCATTACGAAAAAAATGAGCACTATGCAAAATAATCAAAAGCCTTTATTTAGTATCGTTATCCCGACCTATAACCGGGCAGAATTCATTGGAAAAGCTATTCAAAGCGTTAAAGATCAGTTGTTTAATGACTGGGAGTTAATCGTTGTGGATGATGGTTCAACGGATAACACGAAGGAAGTCGTCTTCTCATTTGATGATAATCGGATTAAATATGTATATCAAAAAAATCAGGAACGAAGTATTGCCCGAAATCGTGGTATAAAAGAAGCCAAAGGAGAATATATATGCTTTTTGGATAGTGATGATTGGTATTTACAGAATCATTTAGTGGAATTAAGGAAGAATATCATTAAACGATCACATCCCGTTGCGTTTTTTTATATCGGTCAATATTTCTACAAAAAAGATTCATTTCATCAAAAAAAGTTACCCAATGAAATGGGAGATAATCCGGTTGAACATGTTCTCTTTTATACCATATACCCGACTTCGGTATGTATCCATAAAGATATTTTCAATAAATTCTTATTTGAAACCTATTTAATTCCGACAGAAGATATGGGATTATGGATGCAAATTGCTGCAAACTATCCCATTTACCAGATTAATAAATTTACGTGTGTTGTAAATATACATGAGGCATCGTCAACACAGACTATCTCACAAACATTCACCTTGAGAAATTCAAATGATGAATTGAACAAACTGAGTCAGGTATTTGTCTATGATACGGTTAAGGATAAGCTTTCTAAAGCAGCGATTAGAAGATATCGGGCTCGTTACTATTACTACTATTTCTATAATAGTGTAAATCGTAGAAAATTGGGGTATATGATCATTTTCTTTTTTAAATATTTATATAATTATCCCCAAAATTTATTCCGGATAAATACATACGTGGCACTATATGATATGATTAAAGCATATAAACCATCTTAAAAACGGGTTTTAGAAGGCTATACAAACCAGGGATTTTGTTCAATAACAACGCCTGAGCGACTTCTGAACCGCAGCATCCCGAATGCTTTCGGGATTCGAGGATTTCGAAGTCGTAAAAATGCGGATATTGGGCAAAAGAACGGTTTTGTAGGGCCTTCTTAGAATCTTGATGAAGAAGGGCATGGGCAAAAAGGGTTAGTTAAGTAACATGGAAACAAAGTCATCATGTATTTATTATTAATCTATCGCCAAATATTAAATCCATACTAATTATGAGGGGACTATATATAATATTCGATGATTTACGCGATTATAGTGGGGTTAGTAATAAAATTATTTATCAGGTTTCCGCTTTTAGAAAACAAGGTATAGAGATGGACCTTTCTTATTTGACTGTTGATAATGAACACTATTATAATGGAAGAAAAATAAATAATAATATAATTGATAAATATAAAGACACCTTGGTATTGAAAAAAAGGTGGATGTATAGATTTAAATTTAGTGAATTATTAAAATATATTAAGCAAAGTAATGCCAGTTTTGTATATATAAGGTATGCTAATTTTGCTAATCCATTTTTTATTAAATTTCTTAAGGAAATCAACAATATAGGATTGTATGTTGTGATGGAAATACCAACATATCCATATGATTATGAGTATGTTAATGTTAGTAAATTGGTATTTATAGCTAAAAAGATCGAAGAATATTATAGAAGATATTTTGGTAAATATGTTGATTTAATGGTTACCTATTCAAATGAAAGAAAAATATTTAATGTTGATACGGTAAAAATAAATAATGGTATACAATTAGAAAGTATTAGGATAAAAGAAGCTGTCAAAAAAAATGATAATCAAATACATTTTATAGCCGTTGCGTCTATGTATTTTTGGCACGGTTATGATAGATTGATAAAGGGCTTAAAAATGTATTATTCAAGTGCACATGATAAGAAAGTATTTTTCCATTTGGTTGGTGATTCGGATAATAAAGAATCAAAAAAGTATAGATATCTTGTCCATAAATACAATCTGGATAAATATGTAATCTTTCATGGCTATAAAAAAAATGAGGAATTAGATGAATTGTTTAATATATCCGACTTGGCTATCGGATGTTTAGGAGTGCACCGAAAGAATATTACTTATATAAAATCATTAAAAAATAGTGAATATTGCGCTCGTGGTATTCCGTTTATTTATTCTGAGACAGATGATTTTTTTGATTATAGACCTTTTGTATACAAAGTTAAACCGAATGATGATGCTATAGATATAAATGAATTATTAAGCTTTACTGAATCAAAAGCATTTGACCCTTATCAAATAAGAAAATTTGCTGAGGAAAATTTGACCTGGGATATTCAAATAAAAAAAATTATTAAGGCTATGCCATTAAAAATAGGAGAATAAATTAAAAGGAGTCTATGCAAAAAGACTATTTTGCATAGACTCCTTTATTATAATTAATTGATATTTCAACAAATAAATGTGAAATAAATTACATTACACTACAAAGGGTTGATAAGTTATTTATTAGGGAGATTTAGAGAGGTAAATTATGCATGTTTTGGTTATACCATCATGGTATAAATCCAGGGATAATCCGGTAAATGGATCTTTTTTTGAAGAACAAGCACGTGGATTACAAAAAAATGGCTTACAGGTTGGGGTGTTGTGTCCTCTTTTTATTCCATTCCATTCAAAAGGGGCTTACTCATTTGAGAAATACGTAGATCAGGATCTGCCCACTTACGTAGTGACGATTAAAGGTATCGTACCTCGAAGTATTTCGATAAATTATTGGTATATCAGAAAGAAAGGATTTGAAGCCTTTATTAATTATGTGGAATCCTATGGTAAACCAGACTTGTTGCATGCTCATACAGCATATTTTGGCGGTATCGTGGCAGAATATATCAGTCGAAAAACTGGAATTCCTTATGTTCTAACAGAACATTATTCCCCTTTTATAAAAGGGGAAATAACGAATAAAAGAAAGTTGAATTCGGCTGTTAATGCCATTAAGAATGCTAAACTATCGATTGTTGTAAGTAATTCCTTTAGAAATGACTTATCGAAAAAATTGGGATTACAAACTGAAATATTTAAAGTCATACCCAATTTGGTTAATTCGACTTTTTTTCAGGAAAATCGATTAAATTCAATAGATTGTGATGGTCATGTTGTTTTTTTTAGTAACTCCTTTTTAAGACCTATTAAAAATCACAAATTGATAATTGATGCCTTTAAGATTTTTGTGCAATCATGGCCTAACGCAACACTTATTATTGGTGGAGACGGGCTTCTTGGCGAAGACCTTCGGGCTTACACTGAAGAAAACAATCTTTCAGAAAAAGTCGTATTTACTGGTTTATTATCGAGAGAAGAAGTGAGGAAAAAGCTTAATGAATGTCATATCTTTTTATCTTCGAGTCTATATGAAACGTTCAGTGTCGTTCTAATTGAAGCCATGGCCGTAGGCAGGCCCGTCATTACTACGGATTCAGGAGGACCAAGAGATTTTGTCAACGAAGATAACGGAAGTATCGTTAAATCCTGGGATGCTGTCGATTATGCACAGGAAATGTTAAATATGGTTAATAAATATAATTCCTTCAATCAGGTGAAAATATCAGATTATTGTAGAAACAGATTTTCGGAAAATGTGATAATCGATCAGTTGCTTAAGGTCTATGAGGGAATTTCGGATTCATGAATGTTAAATTAGCGTAAATTCGACTTAAGAAAATAAGCGAACTGGTGTATGAAATGTGATGACGATGAAGACGGACCGTAGATAATAGCTGCTGGATATTATTATTTGCAGTTAAATATGAATACAGTAATTAGGGTTACAAATCTGTTTTCATTTCAATACGACTAACGTCCAGGGGTATCCTTCTATCGTCCAAAACTTTAATTGATCATTTTATGAAGGCTTAGCAAAACCGTTCTTTTGCCCAAATATGCAATTTCGCGACTTCGGAATCCTCGGGATATAGTAAATTCGGTTTCCAAGTCGCCCAAGCTTTGATTTCGAACAAAATCCGGTTTTTGAAAAGCCTTCTATAAGACTGGCTGAAAAAAAATAATATTGTTAAAATATGATGGGAGGATGTTATGTATTTAAATCAGTATGTTAAAAATCCTATGGATGGGATGTATAAAATTAGTGAGTTGCTCTTGGATAAATTATTGAAGGAAAATATAATAAAAGGTGGAAGAAATTATCAAAAATTTATAATTCTCGGATGGTATAGAACAGGTTCTAATTTTTTTGCTTATTCAGTTAATTCCCATCCCCATATATTATGTTATTCCGAGATATTCTTTCCGCGTAAAATATTTTGGGGAAGTGGTATTTATGGAATAGATTCAAATGATGAGGAAATGATTAATTATCGCAACGAACATCCGGGGCGTTTTTTAAACGAATATATTTTTAGAAATTATTCAAAGAGAATAAAGGCCGTTGGATTTAAGATATTCTATCCTCAAATAGAGAATTCAATATATAGAGATCTAATTAGGGATTTACTCAATATTCAAGATTTAAAAATTATTCATATCAAAAGAAGAAACTATTTAAATATTTTGGTTTCTCACAAAATTGCAACTAAAACCGGCCAGAGGCTTAAAGTAAATAAAGCAGATAATATAAATAAATCAGATTTCAAATTATATCTGAAACCGAAAGAATGCATAAAGTATTTTAACGATTTGGATGGATATATAAATAAATATAATTCTGTGTTTAAAAATCATGAAATGATCTCTATTTATTATAATGATTTGGTTAGGAATTACAATATTAATATAAAGAAGATTCATGATTTTTTAGGTGTTAGAGATATTGTTGCTCACTCTTTGACACAAAAGCAGAACCAACGAAATCTTTCTGATATAATTAATAATTATGATGAACTAAAATCCTATTTTCGCAATAGTAAATGGAGTGTATTTTTTTAACTAATCTATTGTTTAAGAATAGGATGTATCGATTTCCGGAAGGCTTTTCGGAACCGTTCTTTTGCCTAATATCTGTCTCGAAATCCCCCGGGATTATACAAAATTCCGGGTTTTGCAAAGCCCCTTCTCGGAGTCTGTCGGACTTAAATAAATCTACTGCAAATTCGTTAGATTTGACCATATTCCGCGCTTTTTTCGTTAAATATAACCACTATTCGCTTTAAAAGACCCCGAAATCGGTTTCCTAAGTCCGACAGACTCCGACTGATTAACCCGAATCATTCAGGTATACAACAACATATCAGATTGTAAATAAAGGAACTTATAAAAAACAACTCGTTCCAGGTGAATAATCTGGGTTCAGGAGGACGATATAAAGTATTAAAAGACCATGTCAATAATAGTGATTCTTTTTAAAGTTTTGTTCAATCCTTGTGTTAAAAAAAATTAACTCTGGCATTATTATCAAAATATAATCTAAAAGATATCTTTAATAATTATGATTATATAGTAATAACGTAACAATTAATTCTTGTTCTAATAGAGTGTTTATCGTCATAATATTTGGAAATTCTAACTTTAAAAAATTCAATATAATCCACAATATTAGAGAGAAGCTTAATTAATTTGTTATAAGAATCATTTAGGGTTGAGTTAAATACCATCAATATTAATTGCGGGTAATTCTACGTGAATATCCGGTTTGATGGGAGGATTAAAATAGGGTATAATTAGAGAATGGGATTCAGATGAGAGTAGCGCTGTTAACAGATGGAATATATCCTTTTGTTTTGGGGGGAATGCAAAAGTATTCTTTTTATCTCGCTAAATACTTATCGAGACGCTCGATTGATGTCGATGTTTATCATTTTTATGAATTTGGATCGGGTACTTATCGAATTCTGGAAGATGAATTTTATAAAGAGATCAATATTGGTCGTGTCCGATTAAAATGGATTGACTATCCACATCGAAACGCATATCCAGGTCATTATTTGGTTGAACGATACCGATACTCTCGGAATGTGTTCAAAGCGCTGAGAAACGAAGGAGATTATGATTTTATCTACGTTCAGGGTTTTGCAGGCTGGTATACATTAATAAATAAAAAACAGTTTAAACCAGAGATCGGAATCAATTTTCATGGGTACGAGATGTTTCAGAAGGTTCCGGATTTACCAACCTGGCTGCGAATGCAAATGCTGAAATGGCCGGTGATACAAAATGTAAAACGGGCTGACGTAGTTTATTCTTTTGGGGGAATTATTTCTGAAATACTTCAGGATAAAATGGGTATCGATTCAAAGAAAATTAAGCAGCTGCCAAATGGTATTGAGAAAGACTGGGTTTCTAAATCAATAAAGCCAAGAGAAAAAACGCTAAAATTCATATTTATTGGCCGTTACGAGCGACGAAAGGGGATAGAGGAATTTACTCAGATAATCAAAAAACTGACCGTTTCTCCAAAAATTGAATTCCATTTTATAGGTCCGATACCAGGGAAAAAGCAGCTGAAACGGTACGATGTCATTTATCACGGGTTAATACGGGACCAAAAAGATATTCGAAAAATTCTAAAATCATGTGACGTTTTAATCTGTCCGAGTTATGCGGAGGGGATGCCGACCGTGATATTGGAGGCGATGGCATCGGGGCTGGCCATACTGGCAACTGATGTTGGAGCGGTAAATCAGCTTGTTTCAAAAACGAATGGCTGGTTGATAGAAGGGACTATTCCAAATGGATTATCTCAACATATTCTGCAGATAGAGAATATGGATAATCGTGTTTTGGATGCGAAAAAGGAGGAATCCATCAAAAAAGTAGAAAATGGATTTCTTTGGGATGATATCGTCGATCAATTGATCGAGTCAATAAATAAGAATTTAAAATATCAGGCGAGCCTTGTATCAAATTATAAAGCAAAATAGCACATATTATCTGGCATATCTGCCGATATTAATCATCAGTTCTATACTCGTTCCGCCAGCAGCTATTGCTGTACTGGTATTGGGAAGTTTCTATTTCATCCACAAAGGCCGGTATGAATATGTGATTACGACATTTATTCTGGTCATTGTTTTAGGGGATAACCTTTGGCCACAATTAAAATTTTACGGGGTTTTAAGGGTGGTAGAACTGATTGTACTAAGCATATTTAGTGCGATGATCGTATTTCGATACGATAAAGGATTCGATAAGAGAATTCTACTTTTTATTCCTTTTTTTATCATCAGTTTACTTTCATCCTATATATTTAGTCCTTCATTTGCACCAAGTGTTGCGCGGTCGATTTCCTATTTTCTTTTAATCTTTTCTGTCTTCACCTATTTCCGTTTTGTTTATAACGAAAGAGGACAAATTCTCTATGAAAATGTATTTATAATCATCACGTTAATATTTGTTTTTTCATTGATCGGAATGGCAACTCCTTATCATGAATTGTTCTTTTTCGGTCATCGTTTAAAAGGATTATTTGGTAATCCGAATTCCATGGCGTTATTCAGCATTTTCAGTTATCCAATTATTGATACCTTTAAATACCCGGATTCCAAAATCACAGAGAGACAAATTAAATGGGTGAAAGTCCTGATATTTGCCTGTTTACTAATGACAGGTTCACGAAATGGTGTCGCTTCCTTATTTATCTATTATTTATTGAAGAATTATTTCACGAGAGGAGTAACCGGACGTATTTATTCAATATTAGCCGGGATCGCTGTAGTACTTGTTATGCTGAATCTGGACACCATTCTGCAATACACGCCGCTAAAAGAGTTGATCCGTGCAAAATCACTGCAAACAGCAAGTGGAAGAACGATTGTATGGAATGTTGCTCTGGACCAAATTAAAGAAAGTCCGTGGCTTGGGAACGGAGATTACTATTATCAGATATTTTTCCAGAATTATAAGGACATACATAATTTAACGTCAAGATATTGGAACTCTGTCTGGAATTCCTATCTCGCCTTCATGATGGATACTGGAATTATCGGATTGCTGGCTTATCTGTTCTTCCTGTCAGGTCTCGTTAAGTTTACAAAAAATTTTAAAGCACTTATGCCATTTCTGGCTTTAGCGTTGTTTTCGGCCATATTTGAAAGCTGGATGGTTTCATCGTTGAACGCATTTACAACATTGTTTTTATTCTACTTCATTATTGTCTATGAAAGAAAACCACAAGAGGCCGTATGAAGATCCTGATGTTATACACGCGTTTAGCCGGTTACTGGATGACCTGTATTCAGGAGTATTTATCGATGTATGGGGGAGAATTTATTATCGTAAAAGATAAGCGTAATCCAAATGCGTCGTTCAAATTTTCAGAATCGGATAATATCAGGCTATATGATCATGATGACTTCACAAAAAGAGAATTACTGGAGTTTTGTATTCAGGAAGATCCGGATATTATTTATGTGGTAGGGTGGACCCAAAAAGATTACCTGATGATAGCCCGGTATTTTTTTAAAAAGGGAATTCCGGTTATCTGTGGTGTTGATAATCCCTGGAAAAATACCCTGCGTCAGCGATATGGTTCTATTTATTCCAATTTATTTTTAACTAATCGTTTTTCACATATCTGGATACCAGGAAAACCCCAACATGAATTTGCGAAGAGGCTGGGATTTTCTTCAAATCAGATTCTGTCAGGTTTATATTCAGCTGATTTTGACCTTTTTTATAAGGAATATCTAAAAAACAGAACTCAAAAATCCCAAAAATTCCCCCATCGATTTATATATGCAGGTAGATATTTAGCTCTAAAAGGCGTCATAGATTTGTGGAATGCCTTCATAGATTTTCAGAAAGAAACCAACAGTGATTGGGAATTATGGCTTTTAGGGGAGGGAGAACTATTTGATAGCAGGCTCATACATCCGAAAGTAAAACATATGGGATTTATTCAGCCTACTGAAATTCCCGAATATTTATCTGAGACTGGGGTTTTTATTATGCCTTCACACTATGATCATTGGGGGGTTGCCGTACATGAATTTGCCGCAGCGGGGTATCCGTTGATCTGCAGCGATAATGTGGAGGCGGCTTCACAATTTTTAGAAAACGGTAAAAATGGATTTTTACATAGAGCCCAGGATGTCTCATCCCTAAAAAAAGCAATGATAAAAATATCAAGAATGACAGATGAGGATTTAGTAAAAATGGGGGATATCAGCGTCCAAAAGGCCAGTACGATTACACCGCGGGATTGGGCTGCCGCATTGCGAAGTGTCAGTGAAGTAACTGTTTAATAAAAATGGGAGAATGATATGGCGATTATATTAGTAACAGGAGGGGCCGGCTTTATTGGGAGTGAATTGGCGTTACGGTTAGCGAATAATCCTGATAATAAAGTCGTAATTGCCGATAATTTAATGACAGGAAATCTGGATAAATTACCTAAAAGTGTCTATGATAATATTCGGTTTATACGATGTGATGTCAATGATTTCGAAGATATTTCAAGTGTCTTTTACTATTATGGCTTCGATTATGTATTTCATTATGCCGCAGTGGTTGGGGTAGATCGGACTTTACATAATCCTCGAAAAGTTTTAGATGATATAACAGGGATTAAGAACATTCTAAATCTCTCAAAAAATACGAATGTCAAGCGTGTATTCTTTTCATCTTCATCGGAGGTGTACGGTGAACCTGTGGAAATACCGCAAAATGAGTTAACCACACCTTTGAATTCCCGTCTGCCATATGCAATCGTAAAAAATGTGGGAGAGGCGTTTTTGCGGACCTATCAACAAGTATTTGGTTTGGATTATACCATATTCCGCTTTTTTAATACATATGGCGCAAAACAAAGTAAAGATTTTGTGATATCAAAATTCATTAATGCCGCTATGAATAATGAGGATATCACGATCTATGGAGATGGTTCCCAAACC
>DATFMK010000597.1:0-14551 GCA_035267005.1 Balneolales bacterium | reverse complement strand
TGGCCAGCATGAAACCGGGTCAGATCCTCGAAGGTCATGTCAAGAATATTACCGATTTCGGTGTGTTTATCGACCTTGGTGGTGTGGACGGTCTGTTGCATATTACCGATCTCTCCTGGGGACGTGTGGAACACCCATCCGAAATTGTTAAACTCGATCAGAAAATTAACGTGGTTGTTCTCGATTTCGATGAGGAAACCAAACGTATTTCTCTTGGACTGAAACAGCTGCAACCTCATCCGTGGGATGAAATCGGTACGAAATATCCTGAAAACATTCGTGTTCAGGGCCGTGTTGTTTCCATCGCCGATTATGGTGCATTCGTTGAGCTTGAAAAAGGTGTTGAAGGACTTGTTCACATTAGTGAAATGTCGTGGACTCAACACATCAAGCATCCGTCTCAACTCGTTGAGAAAAATCAAATCATTGAATGTGTTGTATTGAATGTTAACAAAGAAGAGAAGAAGATCTCACTTGGTGTTAAACAACTCGAAAAAGATCCCTGGGAAGATCTTCTCGATCGTTATCCGATCAACTCCAAACATACCGGTACGGTACGGAATCTTACCAACTTTGGTGTTTTCGTTGAACTCGAACCTGGTATCGACGGATTGGTTCATATTTCTGACCTGAGCTGGACAGAAAAAATCAATCATCCGAGCGAGGTTGTGAATAAAGGTGAGGAAATCGAAGTTGTCATTCTTGCTGTGGATTTCGAAAACAGACGTATTACTCTCGGACACAAGCAAATTGAAGAAAATCCGTGGGAAAAATATGCTGTTGAATATGCCGATGGAAATGAAGTTGAAGCCACGGTCGATCACTTCACCGATAAAGGTTTATTTGCTAAACTTCCACTTGGTGTTGAAGCATTTCTGCCAAAAGAAGAAGCTGAATTCGAAGGTGATGACCTGAAAGAAGCTTTCAGCGAAGGGGATACCTTTAAGGCTTTTGTTTATGAGTTTGATGAAAACAACAAGAACATAACCTTAAGTCAGAAGAATAAAGGTAAAACCAAGAAAGAAACGGCAGAGAAGCCCAAAAAGAAATCATCCAAGAAATCGAAAAAATCTGCTAAGAAAGCAACCGGTGCTCTTACACTTGGGGAAATGTCTGGCTTAGAAGATTTGAAGAGAAAACTTGAAGAGAAAGAAGGCACAGACAACGATGAATAACAAATTCATCAGTCTGGCGTTTCATAAATATTGTAAGTAACATAAAGGAGGTACTTGTTGTACCTCCTTTTTTTATTGTTTTATGTATGCTATAAATGTAGTTGAATAGTTATGAAGAAAATAAACTACCCTACCAGTAAAAATGAGATGTATAAGCATCTGGCAGATAAAGTTGGGAAAATTGTTCCTGATGCTGAGTTAAAGATAAAAGCGGAGCTCGCTTACGAAATCAATCGAATCAAAGAAGAAAAAAATGCCATAATTCTGGGACATAATTATATGGAACCCGCTTTGTTTCATAGTATTCCTGATTATGTCGGAGATTCATTAGGCCTGAGCCGGGTTGCAGCGGGAAGTCAGGCGGACCGTATTGTTTTCTGTGGCGTCCAATTTATGGCTGAGACGGCTAAAATACTCAACCCCGATAGAATGGTCCTGTTGCCAGCCGAACGTGCCGGATGCTCACTTGCAGCAAGCATAACGGCCGATGATGTCAGAACTCTGAAAGCCAAATATCCAGGCGTTCCCGTGGTTACCTATATCAACACATATGCTGATGTAAAAGCGGAAACCGATGTATGCTGTACCTCCAGTAATGCTGTTCCTATTGTCAACCAACTTAATGCAGATACGGTAATTTGTATACCGGATGAATTCTTAGCCAAGAATGTGGCACGAGAAACCGGTAAAAAGATTATTCACGCTAATGGGGCTGTAGATGGTAAAGATACCATGATTGTATGGAATGGACGTTGCGAAGTTCATGAACAATTTTCAGTAAATGATATTGAAAATGTAAGGGCTCAATTTCCTGATGTTGCCGTCCTGGCACATCCCGAATGTTCACCAGAAGTTGTGGAAGCTTCCGATTATAGTGGATCCACAACTAAGATGATTGATTTTGTACGTGATTCTGAAAAAGATCGATTTCTGTTATTAACGGAGTGCAGTATGAGCGATAATATTGCAGCTGAAAATCCACAAAAAGATTTTGTGGGATTATGTAGTGTACGTTGTCCTCACATGAATCAAATCACGCTTGAAGACACGTTAGCAGCGTTGAGAGAGGATAAATATCAGATTGAGATTGATGAGGAAATCCGAGTAAAAGCTAAAATATCGTTAGATAAAATGTTGGAATTAAGTTAATAAAATAGATATCAGTAACAATTATTAAATAATAAAAAAGGCGTTTTAAAACGCCTTTTTTATATAACTATATATATATAAAATCAATATAACAGTACAATAAAAGTTGTTAGAAAAATCATTTAGAATCTTTAAAAAAGAATACTTTACTATTCACAGCATCTTTACCACTCTTGATTTTCGTACCGGTCTCTCTGTTATACGTATATACAACATTCCTCATAGAATTGAGTTCTTTTTCATTTGAAAAAGTAACTTCAATTGCTTCTCCCCCTGGTTCAAGTTTTTCCAACGCTTCAAGAAGTGGCCGGAATTTCGATGAACTTTTTTTAGAAATTCTTATTTCGTTTCTTGGAACAAATTTAATCTTCATAAGTTTTTAGCCTTTTATTTATCAATTTTATCCTAACTCATTAATAAAATAAGGATATTCATTTATAATATAATAAATTATTGTTTTAAAATTTTATAATAATTTATGGCACTTGTATAGTGCTCATGATTTTTTCAATAATATCCTCTGATGAAATATCTTCTGCTTCAGCTTCATAAGTTGGTATAATCCTATGTCTGAGAATATCCATAGCTACTGTTCGAATATCTTCGGGAGTAACATAAGCTCTGTGTTCCATAAATGCCTGAGCTCTTGCCGCCAGATTTAAATTAATGCTTGCACGTGGTGAAGCACCAAATCCAATCAAATCTTCTAAATCATCTAAATTGTAATTTGCTGGTTTTCTTGTCGAAAATATGAGGTCGATAATATAACGCTCAACTTTATCATCCATATAGATCTCATTTATAACTTTGCGAGCATCTAATATTTTGTCAGGACTAATTACAGGTTTTAATGTTATCTTTTTACCTGTTTTAGCCATACGCCTCATGATTTCCAATTCTTCGTTTTCGTTTGGATATTCAATATTGATTTTTAACATGAAACGGTCGACCTGGGCTTCGGGAAGAGGATAGGTTCCTTCTTGTTCCACTGGATTTTGAGTGGCCAAAACCAGAAATGGTTCGTCCAATGGAAATGTAGTGTCTCCAATTGTGACCTGACGTTCCTGCATCGATTCCAATAAAGCACTTTGTACTTTCGCCGGACTCCGGTTAATTTCGTCCGCTAAGATAATATTGGAAAAGATAGGACCTTTCTTAACCGTAAATTCACCTTCTTTTTGATTATATATCAGTGTACCGAGTAAGTCGGCCGGCAGGAGGTCGGGTGTGAACTGAATTCTTTGAAAATTTGTATTAATGACTTTTGCAAGTGATGATACCGTCAGTGTTTTTGCCAGACCAGGTACCCCCTCTAATAAGACGTGACCATCGGCGAGTAAACCGATTAATAATCGGTCGATCATGTATTTTTGTCCGACAATAACTTTACTTAGTTCACTAAAAATATCATCAATAAAGGAGCTGGATTCCTCAATCCGCTCACCCAAAGCCTGCATATCTACACTGTAATTCTGCATAGTCAGTTTACGTTTATTCTGTTAGTAATGTTAATTTCAATAGGTCAGAGAAGTCTATGGAAAACCGTTCTTTTGCCCAATATCAGCATTTTCGCGATTTCGAAATCCTATAATATAATAAATATGCTGTGGTTTCGAAGTCGTTCAAGCTTTGATCTTAAACAAAAGTCATGGTTTTGCAAAGCCTTCTTGGAAAAAGGTAATCCCGATACCAAATTAAACAATAGAAGAAGTTGGACGGTTACACTAATTAAATTCTATTCAAGTAAAAAAAATAAATAACTCTTTTCCCGGCTTATAATTCGGAAATACATGTTGTTTACAAAAATTACACTATAGGGAAAATGTTTGATCTATAATAGATAATCTATAAGATAGATATGATATGAATGATCCTCTATATGCAATTTTAAATAACAACAAACGAATGTTGTAACGATAAATCAAATTATATATTTCATGATGTATCAGGATTCCATTGGTTAGAAGACAAAGGATATTAAATGTATATACTTATAAATAATTGCGCATGAAGTAAATCGGGCGGTCGTCATATAAAATGTTCAAATAAACGATCTTGATTGGGAATGATTGAAATGGTTTAAATAGTATCACGGATTTCCGTAATGGCAGCAAAATAAAAATAACTTCAAATATCTGTTTAACTATGCAAAAATGCGTGTTATATTTAGCTCCGTAACTTTTATATTCAGAAACCATTTAACGCTTAATATAAGAAGGCTATGCCAAACTGCTCTTTTGCCCAATATCTGTATTTTTGCGATTACGAAATCCTATCATATGACTAATATGCAGCGGTTTCTAAGTCGCTCAAGCTTTGATTTTGAACAAAAGCTTTGGTTTTGCAAGGCTTTCTGTAAGTGAAAAAAGTCAATAAAGTAGGTTGACGACGGTTTCAAATTTGGGTACCTTAATAACTAATTTTTAGTAAAACGTTCATTATGGTTACGTATTTATTTATTTTATTTGCATTACTATCCATCGCTTCCGCGATTGGTGTGGTATTGAACAAAAGTGCTGTGAATAGTGCGTTATTCCTGGTCGTAAACCTGGTCGCACTGGCAGGTATTTATTTATTATTACAAGCACAGTTTTTAGCAGTTATTCAGCTTCTGGTTTATGCAGGGGCGATCATGGTATTGTTTTTATTTGTGATCATGCTTTTGAATTTGGATAACGAAGAAAATATTTTCAATAAATTCCGTTTCCGTTATGGAGTCGCGTTTATTGTAGGTATCGTTATTTTAGCACAATTACTTTATTCATTAGGAAGCTGGACAGATACTTTACCTGCCGTATCACCTAAAATGGCCCAGGTCGGAACTGTTCAGGCCGTAGGAAACGTATTGTTTACGCACTATCTGCTCCCATTTGAAGTTACGGCTATATTATTAACAGCCGCAGTTGTCGGAGCATTACTTGTTGCACAACGAAAAATTCAAACGAAAGAATGATGCAATTATCTTGGTTATTGGCGCTTAGCGCTGTACTTTTCACAATCGGAGTCATCGGGGTATTAATACGCCGAAACGCGATTGTCGTTTTTATGTGTGTTGAATTAATGCTGAATGCTGTTAATTTGACTCTTGTGGCCTTTAGCAGTCACTTCGGTGATATAAATGGTACGATTTTAGTTTTCTTTTCGCTATGTGTGGCCGCATCAGAAGCCGCCGTCGGATTAGCGATCATTATCGCGATATTCCGTAATAATTTGAGTGTGGATATCGGTAAAATTAATTTATTACGCTGGTAGAATTTTATACTCACACATCATTGGAAGCTGCTCAAAATTTTTTGGGCGGCTTTTTTGTTTTATGATCTCCTGTTATCAACTCAAGCTTGACCAGGTAAGCAGCAAATGATTCATTGCTTCATGTGAGATTTGCTTAACGTGAATTCGATATAATATATAGACCTATTCTGTTTCCTATCCACGTTTGGAAGATCCCTCACCCAAAAAGCGGGTTCGAGATGACGCCTTTGAAAGTATCGGGCATTAAATACCAAAGCCTCTAAGCGTCATTTCGAACGAAGGGAGAAATCTTAAAAACGCAGTATTTGGAAAAAACAGGATTCAGGTAAAAAGGCGAGATTCTTTATAAAACAAACCATAGCTGTCCAAAACGTTTTTGAATTTAAAAAATAATACATAATCGGTTTATTTAGGACAGATTATTAAATATTTGAACGATCAATCCCCCAATGAAATGAAACGCCCTAAAATCGTTTCGGTATAATTTTTTTATCATGGTGGTACGAAAACCGATAGCGTTCTCAGATCCGATTTGACAAAGAGGTAGATGGACCCCACTCCGGAAAAGCATGGAGTGGAGCCCATCGATGATAGTTCCAATATTTGAATTTAAAATTTGGGACGATTCCATTTAAAAATCGATACCGTAAGTGACATCATGAGGAACATTTGTTGATGGGCTCCACCTAAATGGTGGGGTCCATCTAAGAAAGGCTAAAAACACCCACCCGAATTATTCCCATTACCATGAAAAGCCCAAAATAGTTGGGCAATGCAATAGCTCTTTTATTAACGTTTTGGACAGATCTGAAAACAAACAATACCCAGGAAACCGATTCGAGGTTATACCGCGCCCCGAAGATCTCTCACCCAAGAGGTTCGAGATGACGCCGTTGACTATATCGGGCATTAAATACCAAAGCCTCTAAGCGTCATCTCGACCGGAGGGAGAAATCTTCAAAGTGAGAAAGTCATCCCAAGACGCTGTTTTGATAAGATTTAAGTTCGAACTCACGCTACATTACATAAATATTAATGATTTAGAATCCATAAAATCGGTAGGGACGTTGCATACAACGTCCCTACACCCGAGTTGTTTATTCTTTAAATGATAATTGATCATTAAAAATATCCCGTAGGGATAATAGATGGGTTGAACCCAAGAATTCGCCTCCAGATCTTTGTGCCTTTATGTACCAAATAGGAAACATAACGTCTATCTAACTCGGATTATTCACGGCTTTTCTAACGTCCTCAAAATTGAAGATTATTCAAATTTGTATAAACTTTTAAAATACAATAGTATACATGCTACTTTTGTTATTTATGCTAATTTTTTAAGAAAGGACTCACATTTCAACTATTGAACATTTTTATAACAATCGAGTGTTATATGATGTAGTTTAACTATTCAGAAACGAAAAGTATTCTAACAGCATCGACCTATGATTAAAATAATTGATTTAAATTTTTTTTCGGAGCAGACGATCGCATCATTTCTTATTGAAACAAGCGACGGACCTTTTTTGATTGAAACGGGACCGGATTCGACTTTTTCTAATTTGGAGAAGGGGATTAAAGAATCGGGATATGATCCCGAAGAGATAAAACATGTTTTGTTAACTCATATCCATTTGGATCATGCAGGGGCGGCCTGGCATTTTGCGGAGAACGGAGCAACGATTCATGTGCATTCCAAAGGCGCTCCTCACATGGCTCATCCATCAAAGCTTTTACAATCTGCGGAACGAATATATGGTGACAAAATGGATTTTCTGTGGGGAACAATGAAGCCCATTTCTTCCGATCAGATTCATATCGTTGAAGACAGTGATGAAATCCGCTTAGGAAACACCAAAATTAAGGCTCTGTACACTCCGGGACACGCACAGCATCATTTGGCCTATGTCATCGACGATGTCGTGTTTACTGGCGATGTCGGCGGTGTGCGAATTGATGGGAAAGCTGTTGAGCCACCTTGTCCGCCACCGGATATAAACTTGGAATTATGGCAGAAGTCTATTGATAGGCTGAGAGAACTCAGGCCAGAAGCCTTGTATCTAACACACTTTGGCAAATACGAAGATGTCGGGAATCATCTGGATGAGCTTGAGGAGCGTTTATATCGCTATGCAGACTGGATGAAGCAACAGATGATTGATGGAAAGGAAAAAGAACAAATTACCAAAGATTTTGAGCGATATTTACAGTCAGATCTCAAAGAATCAGGATTGGATAAAAAAGGATTGGGAAAATATGAAATAGCGGATCCATCCTGGATGAGTGTAAGTGGTTTGATGAGATATTGGAAAAAATATCACCCTGAAAAGCTCGAGAAAAAAGTATGAAGATATGATTGATAAGATTGGCTGATTTCTCCCGGGAAAAGCTTTCCGGTTTCAACATAAAAATTAAAAAGGGTAACCGGATAACGTAATATTAGCCGGATACCCTTTTATTTGTTCCTTATGAACTAGGATAATAGCATTTCGATAAATTTCTCAAAGAGGGGGAACACAAAAGAGAACAGAATAAATGTCGGGATTAAAATACCAAACGACCATTTCATATAACCGAGAAATGAAGGCATATCAACACCGTCAGATTCTGCAATAGATTTGACCATGAAGTTTGGTGCATTTCCAATGTAAGAGTTAGCACCCATAAACACGGCACCGCACGAAATAGCTACAAGGGTAGATGCATATGTCGTCATTAGCTCGGCAGCATGTCCGCCTGCTGTATTGAAGAATACCATGTAAGTTGGCGTGTTATCCAGGAAGGATGAGAGCGCGCCGGTAATCCAAAAATACATATGATCATTAGGACTTCCGTCTGGATGGGTTACCAATTTTACAACAGCTCCCAAAGCCCCTGTTTCACCAGCTCGTAAAATGGCGATAGCCGGAATAATCGTAATAAAGATACCTGCGAAAAGTTTACCAACTTCGATGATCGGGAACCAGTCGAAACCATTGGCAGCACGACTTTCTTTCGGTGTAAACCTCCAGCTAACCCAGGCCAGAACTAACATAGCCAGATCCCGGATCTCATTTTGAATGGGTAAGTGAACACCATAAATGTTAATATCTCCCAATTTTACAAAACCGGAAAATAAAACTGCTATAATGATACCTACAAGAAGTAAGAGATTAAATTTCCCTTCAATCCCAATTTTTTCACCATTGCTTTCTGGTGGTTCCTCTGTTTCTTTTTTATAAGCTGATCGATCCCAAAAATAATATAATACGAGAAGTATTGTGGCAACAAAGATCATTTCCAGGAATAAATGTTCTGTTGTCCAAAAGAAATGAACGCCTTGTAAAAATCCGATAAACAGAGGCGGATCACCTAATGGCGTTAATGCGCCCCCGATATTTGCCACAAGAAATATGAAAAATATAAATGTGTGAGCTTTATGCTTTCTCCATTCATTAGCACGAAGCACCGGACGAATCATCAACATTGCCGCGCCTGTGGTTCCCATCCAGCTTGCCAGGATCGTTCCGATTAAAAGCATAATAGTGTTTACGCCCGGACTACCGGATAATTCACCTGTAATCCGCACCCCCCCGGCAATAGTAAATAATGCCAGTAAAAGTATGATGAAGGGGATGTATTCAGATAAGTATGTATCTAATACCTCAAATAATGTTGCGTGTAAACCAAACTCGATCAACATGGGAACAATAATTAACAAGCTCCATGCTGCCGATACTTTGCCGAAATGATGGTCCCAGAATTCTGGGGCAAACAGGGGGAATAACGCGATAGATAACAAAATACCTACAAATGGGATTGTCCAGAATAAACTTAATTCGGCTCCATTAAATCCATGTGCTTCCGTGCTCTGACCAAAGGCAAGAGACGTCGTAAAAAGAAACATGAAAAATGGAATCGTTTTCAGTAAAAACCTGAACCACTTTTTTGAAGTCACCTATGTCCTCCTAGAACTTAAAATTAGTTTAATGATAAATGAACGTGAAATAAAATAAGACAAGAATGCATGTTTCAAAATCCAAAACGAGTAAAAAACACACAATAATTGAAAAGAATGTTAAATTAAAACATCAAATTTGAAAAGATAGATGAAAATTTGTCAGAATGATCATAACTTTGGGGCGACATTAAGAAGTGTTTATGAATAAAGTTTCGGATTAAGGCTTTATGTTCCTACACTTTTTTGTATCTTTGATCTTCAGAAAATCATTGAATTATTAGACAGCCGTAATCCGGTATATAAAAATGGCTAACTCGTTAAAGGTGAACCATTTTTACTAGAAGGATTTGAGTTTAAAAAAAATTATAAGAGTATAGCTCGATGAATCCGTATAGTGATTTAATACCATTTATAGTAGCAATCCCACTTTTGGGATTTCTGATTAACGGTCTGGTTGGACTGAAATCAGATTCTTATCGAAAACATAAAGCATTCATTGGAGGGTTAGGAACTCTTGCCGTATTCATTCCTTTCGTCATAGCGGTATTGTTATTTATTAACATGAGTTCGACCTCTGAACCTATCGTTGTTCATCTGTTTACCTGGATTAAAGCAGGTAATTTTTCAACAGATATCGCATATCGAATTGATCCGCTATCCATTATAATGGTTATGGTGGTAACAGGAGTCGGTTCGCTGATTCACTTGTATTCGATGGGATATATGGCAGACGATCCTGGATATTGGAAGTTTTTTTCCTATATGAACTTATTCATCTTCGCCATGTTGAATCTGGTCATGGGAAGTAACGTCCTTCTGCTTTTCCTCGGTTGGGAAGGTGTCGGACTCTGTTCTTTCCTTCTGATCGGTTTCTGGTATGAGGATATGAGTAAGGCCATAGCGGCTAAAAAAGCTTTCCTTTATAACAGGGTTGGTGATTTCGCTTTTCTAATCGGCATGTTCATACTGTTCCACGCAGTTGGCAGTCTCGATTTCAGCGTGATCATCAAGAATGTTCATAATATCTCCCACAATGATGCTTTTTGGATAACATTATTATTCTTAATCGGTGCAACCGGTAAAAGTGCGCAAATACCATTATTTGTTTGGTTACCAGACGCTATGGCGGGTCCGACTCCGGTTTCATCTCTGATTCACGCGGCAACAATGGTTACCTCGGGAGTTTATCTTATTTCAAGATTATCCTTCCTGTATGCTCTTGTTCCGTCTGTAATGCTTGTGGTGGCCGTTATCGGTGGTATAACTGCTATAGTTGCAGCGACCATTGCCATCACCCAAAAAGATATCAAACGAGTATTAGCCTACTCTACGGTGTCTCAGCTGGGTTATATGTTTCTTGCTTTGGGAGCTGGTGGGTATGCAGCCGCTATGTTTCACTTAATTACTCACGCCTTTTTTAAAGGACTTTTGTTCCTCGGTGCCGGTTCCGTAATTACAAGTATGCACCGTGTCGAGCATAAGCTGGAACATGATGGTAATCATGTGGAATTTGATCCGCAGGATATGCGAAATATGGGAGGGTTAAAGAAATATATGCCCTCTACTTATTGGACCTTCATGCTGGCGACATTGGCCATTTCTGGTATCCCTATCTTTTCTGGATTTTTCTCAAAAGACGAAATCCTGGCATTTGCATTCAATTCCGGTCTCGGACATTATGCTCAGGGAATGTATTTCTTTGTATGGGGGATTGGTATGATAACAGCTTTCCTGACCGGCTTTTACATGTTCCGCCTAACGATTGGAACTTTCCATGGTACATTTAAATTACCGAAACGTGTGAAGGGTGCCGAAGGTTCAGAGAAATATCTTGAAGAAAACGGATGGAATATGACGGTTCCGCTTTGGACACTCGGTATTCTGTCTGCAATTGCTGGTATTATCGGCCTTCCGAAATTTTGGGCGGAAACTTTTGGTAGTGAAGCTCACATTAATTGGATAGGCGGATGGCTCGATCATGTAACGGTTACAGCAGCCAATGTGATGAGTCCGGGAACCGAATGGATACTGATGTCGATATCGATCATCCTGGCAGTCAGTGCCGCAATCGTAGCTTATAAAATGTATTCCGAAGATAAAGTTGATGCTTCGGATGCTTACCTGGCCGAAAAATTTGGCGGCTTTTATAAGCTTTGGGTTGATAAATATAATTTCGACGAAGCATATGAAGGCTACGTTGTTAAACCGGTTGTCAGATTTTCGGAAAGTGTATTAGCCGTTTTTGATATGAAAGTTATTGATGGCATTGTAAATGCTGTCGGCGGTATCGTAAGACTTTTTGGAAGTATATTCAGATATATTCAAACAGGAGTAACTCAGAACTACGCCTTGATAATGGTTCTTGGTGTAATAATTGTATTAGGAATTCTGATACTTTGATAATCACGAAATTCACACAATGAGTACATTATTAAATATTACCATTTATTTGCCATTAGCAGGGTTGATTGGCATTCTCTTGGCTCGAAGTGATAAACAGGTCAAGTGGATAAGCCTGATCGCCACCCTTGCTACATTTATTATTTCATTATCACTTATTTTTAATTTTAATGCCGGAAATTCTGGCGTAGCCCAATATCTCACCGTAAGCGGTGCATGGCTTCCCGGTCTGGATATTAAATACATAACGGGATTAGACGGACTCAGTTTACTTCTGTTTATGTTAACGACTTTGTTTGGTCCGATTGTCGTTTTGTCGGCATGGAATTCGGTATCCAAACATGTCAAGGGATTCTTTGCCATGTTGATGATTTTACAAACGGCTTCCTTAGGAGTATTTGCTGCTCTGGATTTGTTTGTATTCTACATCTTTTTCGAATTGAGCTTGATCCCAATGTATTTCCTCATCGGGATATGGGGTGGTAAGGAACGTATAACAGCAACTGTTAAGTTTTTCATCTATACCTTATTCGGATCTCTGATAATGCTTGTCGGCATTATCTATCTTGGATATTTGGCTGGAAATACGGTCAACCATGGAGTATTTACGACGGACTGGCGCATTCTGGCGAGTCCGGCATTTCATATAGGATTGGTTCAACAAACATACCTCTTCCTGGCATTTGCTTTGGCCTTTTGTATTAAGGTACCCTTGTTTCCATTTCATACATGGTTGCCCTATGCTCACACAGAAGCACCGACAGCGGGTTCCGTTGTCCTTGCGGCCATCATGCTGAAGATGGGGACATATGGACTGTTACGTTTTTGTTTACCCATATTTCCCAATGCATCCATGATGTTTGCACCCTATATAGCGGTTCTGGCGATCATCGGAATCATATATGGAGCGCTCGTTGCTATGGTACAGAAAGATGTTAAAAAACTGGTGGCCTATTCCTCGGTTAGTCACCTTGGATTCGTTGTTTTAGGTATTTTTGCCATGACAACCATTTCCGTACAGGGTTCAATTATACAGATGATCAATCACGGACTTTCGACTGGTGCTTTATTCCTTATCGTCGGAATGATTTATGACCGGAGGCATACTCGTGAAATATCCGAATATGGAGGAATTGCTAAAATCGTTCCGGTTTTTGCACTCATGTTCATGATTGCGACACTGGCTTCGATTGGTCTTCCCGGATTAAACGGTTTTGTTGGTGAATTCTTAATCCTGACCGGATCCTTTGGATCTTCCGTTTTAGGTTCACATGCATTCACGATTTTTGCAGCATTAGGGGTTGTACTTGCAGCAGCCTATATGCTTTGGATGTACAGAAGAGTCCTCTTTGGTCCGGTTACCAACGAAAAAAACAAATCATTGATTGATTTAAATGCCAGAGAAATTGGTTTGCTTATTCCTCTGGTTATTTTCATGTTTTGGATTGGAATACATCCAACAACATTTACTCGCTATTCAGCAAAACAAGTGAGCGAATTATTACAAAGTTCTAAAAATAAAGCTATAGCGATTCGTCAAGATGCTAAGAGCTCTAATTTGCCAAAGTGGGCAAGTAGAGTATATGATATTACAAACAAATTAGCAGATAATAACATTAAGTGATTATGGCTAATCAACTATCGAAACAACAATTAGATGAAGCCCTTGGGAAATTACCAGGGTGGACGATTGAATCTGATAAACTTAAAAAAGAATTTTCATTCAACAACTTTAAAGAAGCAGCGACATTTATTATGCGTTTGGCTTTCGAAGCCGAGGCGTTACAACATCATCCGGAATTGTTTAATGTTTATAATAAAGTGGAAATTGGATTGACAACGCATGATGCCGGTGACAAAATCACAGATAAAGATGTTGAATTAGCTGAATCCATAGAATCAATTTATAATAAGTAAGATAAATGGAAATTGTACAAGAGTTAACAACTATTTTACCCGCGATAATAGTTGCAGTAGCTGGTTTGACCATACTGATGATTGATGCTTTTTCTGATGATTCCCCAAGCATTTATTGGGTTTCGGTAATTGCGTTATTGATCAGTGCGTTTATAAGTGTTATGGATTTGACAATGCCTGCCGGTGAAGCATTCTCGGGAATGTATGCATATGGAGGTGCTGCAAGTTTCGGGGCTTTGGTCATTCTTATTGCAACCTTATTCTGTGTCCTTCTGTCTAAAGAATATCTGACGAGTATCAACCATAATTACGGGGAAGTTTATGCCCTGATGATGTTTGCTACAGTCGGTATGCTGGTCCTTGCGAGTGCTGCAAATCTGGTGATGGTATTCATCGGAATTGAGACCATGTCTATTTGTTTATATGTGTTAGCCGGTTTGGTTAAAGAAGGAAAAACAGGTATCGAAGCTTCCATGAAATATTTTCTCCTGGGAGCTTTTTCAACAGGCTTTTTATTGTATGGCATCGCATTGTTATATGGTGCAACCGGAACCATGCATCTCACCGATATTGCAGCTGCCGGTAACAAAAATTTGATATACTGGGCTGGTGTCGGTCTGTTACTCGTGGGATTCTTCTTCAAAGTATCAGCTGTTCCGTTCCATATGTGGACTCCCGATGTTTATCAGGGATCTCCGACAACCGTTACAGCATACAT
>DATFMK010000596.1:0-4169 GCA_035267005.1 Balneolales bacterium | reverse complement strand
ATTTTTAATTTCAACGCAGAGCACGGGAAAATTTCGCAGCTTTTTTAGATTCCTCAAATTTGGGTAATGACTAAATACTTACAAATTATATATTTATAATACTATAAGTGCTATTTTTATTATTTACGTGAATAATTCGGGCTAAGCCGCTCCCTTTGCCCGGATTACTTACTAAGATATTTTGTTATGATCAATCCAGAAAGTTTTGGAAAAATACTTATTCAACGCAGGGCAACGGAAAATTTCTTGGTGGATAATCCGGATTAAAGCCTTTTTATTAAGTACTTAATAATTTTTTGTGTTTGACAGAACGAATATAATAAGCCTATGCTATTGTTTTTATATTCGGGTACAAATCGGGTTCATATAAAGCACACCTTTAATTGTATTCTATAGGATTCCTTTTTCTACATTCTATTCCAAGATAAATCCTGCCATAACACGACACGCTTTATAGGTATAGATCTTAGGGGTTAGATTGTGATTACCATATCACAAGGCTGATAGTATTCAGATCAGGCTTTTCTTTTATACTCTGATCTGTTATTGTGTAATAATTAATAGAAGGCTTTGCAAAACCAGGGCTTTTGTTCAAGATCAAAGCTTGAGCGACTTCGGAACCGCAGCATCCCGAAAGCTTTCGGGATGTGAGGATTTTGAAGTCGCGAAAATGTAGATATTGGGCAAAAGAACGGTTTTGCATAGTCTTCTAATATATCATCTATGGATTTATGTTTACTTTACGTCAAATCAAACCAGCAAAGAAATCTCAATAAAAAGGTTAGTTCATAATTATGAGGTGATGATTAAATATGGATGTAATTATAATTTTCGGAAGCCTGATTGCAGGTATTTTATTAGGTATTGGGCTATTCGTCTGGCTCAAATCACCACAACTAAAAGAAGTAAAAGAAAAGCTCTTTACCAATGAGCAAATTCTTTATGAGTTACGGGAGGAAAATGCCGGTTTGAAAGCGGCCAATACGAATCTGGATAACGAAATAAGCCAGCTCAAGGATGAAAACAGATATCTTCAAAATGAGAAAACCCATTTGAGTTCTGACAAAGCCCGTCTGCAGGAAAAACTTATTAACCTCACTGACAAGTTAAATAATCAGAAAAAGGAAGTTGAAGAACTGCAACATAAATTCTCTGATCAATTTGAAAATCTGGCAAACAAGATACTGGAAGATAAAAGCAAAAAATTCACCGAACTGAATCAGCAAAAGTTAGGTGAATTGTTAGTTCCTTTAAAAGAAAAAATTAAAGACTTCCAGGAGAAGGTTGAAAAGACCCATAGTGAAGGGGAAAAATCACATACTCAACTGATGGAGCGCATTAAGCACTTATCCGAGTTAAATCAGGAAATGAGCAACGAGGCCCGCAATCTTACCAAAGCACTCACCGGTAATACTAAAAGTCAGGGTGACTGGGGAGAAGTCGTTTTAGAGCGTGTGCTGGAACTTTCCGGATTGAGAAAAGGGGAAGAATATGAGATTCAAAAGAGCTTCACACATCAAAATGGAAATCGATATCGTCCGGATGTCGTTGTTCATTTACCAGATGACAAACACTTGATCATCGATTCCAAGGTTTCTCTTACAGCTTATGAGCGTTATACATCAACAAATAATGATTCAGAAGCTCAAAAAGCACTCAGAGAACACATTCAATCCTTACGCTCTCATATCACAGGATTAGCTCAAAAAGATTATCAGCAACTATATGATTTTAACTCCCCCGATTTTGTTATGCTCTTTGTCCCCATCGAGTCAGCTTTTAGTATAGCGATGAACGAAGATCACGGCATTTACGAAGAGGCCTTTAAGAAAAGCATTGTAATCGTAACTCCCACCACCCTTTTAGCGACGATGTCAACCATCCATACAGTTTGGAAACAGGAATATCAGAATCGTAATGCACAGCGAATTGCTTTAGAAGGAGGTAAACTATATGATAAATTTGTTCTTTTGCTCGAGGCTCTTCAGGAAGTTGGCAAACATATCGATAAAACTCAGAATAGTTATAATTTAGCTATGAAACGGCTTGAATCAGGAAGAGGGAGTCTGATAAGTCGGGTAGAAAAACTGAAGGAATTAGGCGCTCAAACCGATAAATCGCTACCGGAAGATACGGTCTAAACTTCTCATTATAACTTTGTTTTACTTAACGTGTATGTAAAAACAACAGCTGATAACGAAATCAAGAGGGAGAATCTAAACATTTCTCCCTCTTTTTTAATTATGCTTGCGTCACATGAACCCTTTTACCTTTAATCTGATTTTTATTCATGGCCTTTACCACTTGCTGTGCCAATTGGCTGGGGATATCAACATAAGAATTCCGTTTATTAATGTTGATATGCCCAATAACATCACCCGGAATTCCCGATTCTCCGGCAATAGCACCAACAATGTCACCCGGACGGATTTTATTTTTCTTACCAACGTTGAATTGCAAACGGGTCATTTGTGAATCTCTTCCACTGAATTGTTTTTTTTCATCAGATTCCAAATTACTTTTTTTATCCAGATTTTCCATTTGCATTTTCAAAAAGGCAGCGGCAATCTCAACAGAAGTAAAACGACCTTCCATAGCTGTTTCGATTTGTTCGATATATGGTCGCAATCCGCCCTGTTCTAAAACTTCCACAATTGATTTTAATTGACCTTCCATTCTTGATTCATGGACATCTTCCATACTTGGAAGCATCAAAATTTTCAAACGTTTTTTTATTTGTTTCTCAATATCCCGGATTCTGCGGTTTTTGCGTCCGGCAGCAAAAGTGATCGCCGTACCTTCACGACCAGCACGACCGGTTCGTCCAATACGGTGAACGTAATACTCGGAATCCTGAGGGATATCATAATTGAAAACGACATTCACATCATCGACATCCAATCCACGGGCAGCCACATCTGTTGCGACCAAAATGTCGATATCTCCCTGCCTGAATTTATTCATTACTTTATCCCGCATTTTTTGGGGGACATCACCATTCAACACATCACTGGAATAACCGCGCATCTGCAATTCCTGTGCCAGCGATTCTGTTTTTCGTTTTGTGTTACAAAATACCAGGCCCAAACGGTAATTATTGATATCCATAAACCGGCAAATGGCTTCTGTTCTCATTGAATCACGCACTTCAACAACGAACTGATCAATTCCAGGTGCGGTCATTACTTTATGATCAATAGAGACTGTTTCCGGATTGGTCATATACCGTTTCATAATATCACGTATGGATTTTGATACGGTGGCAGAAAACATTACAGTCTGTATATTACCTCGTGTAAATGATAAAATGGTCTCAATATCTTCCCGGAAACCCATATTTAACATTTCATCAGCCTCATCCAAAATGAGCATTTTAAGATTATTTAATTTTAAAGTGCCCCTATTCAAATGATCGATAGTTCTTCCTGGGGTTCCGACTACAACATGAGCCCCTCTTTTAAGAGCTTTCAACTGATGAGAAATGGGTTGTCCCCCATATACAGGTACAATATTCAATCCTTTATGATATTTACCTAATTTCATTATTTCACCCGTCACCTGAATCGTTAATTCACGTGTTGGACATAAAACTATAGCCTGGATATTATGATCTGCTATTTCGGTATTTTCAATAATGGGGATACCGAATGCTGCTGTTTTTCCCGTACCTGTTTGAGCCTGACCAACTAAATCTCTACCCTCAATAACTTTTGGGATACATTGTTCCTGTATCGGTGTAGGTTGTTCAAAACCCATATCATTTAAAGAACGTAATATGCCACTGCTGAGATTTAACTCAGTAAAAAGTGAATCTTTCATAAATATATTTATTTACATAGTATTTGGCGTTCCACACATACCTAATGTTTTATTGGGTATGACGCATTTTCCCACTCAAATACTGTGTATAACGAGAACTGACAGACCTATCGAAAGGCTTGTGAGGTCCTGATATGAGTATGAAAGGCAGGAATGAGTGCAACGTATTATATAGCTCGACAATATACTAAGTTTTTTTTATTAAAGCATATAAATTTTTTATCGATAATTACCAAGCTGTCCAAAACGTTTTTTAAAATTAAACAATAAAGCATCATCGGTTTATTTTGGACATATTTTAAAATTTTGAACGATCAATCCCCTAATGGTATAAAACTCCCTGAATCGGT
>DATFMK010000595.1:0-2831 GCA_035267005.1 Balneolales bacterium | reverse complement strand
AGATATTGGACTAGGTGGCAAAATAGATGAGGGGGCAGATGATCAACCATTCTTGAGATATCACTATGGGCGCATTAGTACAATATTTCCTGAAAATGGTCAATGTTTATTCTGTCAGGGTGTTATCAAAGATATTTGGATAAGAACTCAGCAAGCGCGTCGTGATAATCCAGATATAACTTATAAAGAACTTAAGGATCGTTACCTTCAAGACGGCAATACGGATGCTCCAGGAGTGGGACCGTTTACTAATGCCATTGCTGATTTTGCATTGGCAACCTTATTTGATTTATTAAAACCATTTAGAAATTATCCTCCAGAAGTTCGGCAAGATATGTTTTTAGTTGACTTTGTAAAAATGAAAATTAACAGTCATGATACTAACGGAGTACCTGATTGTCAATATTGTTGTAAACAAGAATTTCTATTATTGAATGAACAATATAGGTTAAATAGACCATTTTTAGAGAGACGCGATGTATATTATTAGACAACTAATTTCTTGGCAAAGGAAGTTTTTTTATTTATTTAAAAAGGTTATTCAAAACCTTAATCATGAAAACAAATCAGAATTTCAGATACGGTTCCATAAAATTTACTTTGTTGAAAAACCACCACATAATGAAGAAATATTATTGGATCATTTTTTTTGCTCTGTAAGTAAAGGAAAATATATGTGGGCGTTATTTAAATGTCCTTGTGGTTGTGGGGAGGTTATCACATTATCTTTACAATCTGTTCATAACCCACATTGGCAATTGAATATGTCTGATTTCGGGAGACCGACAATATCACCTTCTATCTGGAGAAATCAAGGATGTCTTAGTCATTTTTGGATTACTGATGGGCGTATTTCATGTTGCATGAATTCGGAAAGTTATCCTAATTTGATGGATCATTATAAAAACCTAGATTTATGAAAATATTGTTTGTACATATAATGTAGATAACAAATTTTAATAGAAATGATTGATCAAGAATTCCAAAAAGCTTACAACAATCTCGAATCAAAATTTAAAATACTTGCTGAGAAAGAAGGCAATGTATGTGTACCCAATCCCAGACCGATTGCCCCGGTAGATTATGTTTTTATTTGTATGGAACCATCATTTGGAAAATGGGCTAAATCTAATAGTATGGCTGAATCAAAAATTGCAGATGGATTTCTAAACTTTTTGAATTCAATGGAAGATTTCCTTCTTCATTATTGTGCCAATACTTATTTATGTAATGACGGGGAACATTATCATATAACAGATATTTCAAAAGGTGCCATGCTTGTCAAAAATGCGAATATTGATAGAAATAAACGTTATGATAAATGGTATCCAGTATTGAGAGAAGAATTGGAATTAGTTGCTAAGCCTGGAGCCAGAATTATCACAGTTGGTAGAAAAGTTTCTGAATTTCTAAATAGAAAATCATTTGAAATATCATTTACAAACATCATCCATTATTCTGGACAGGCAGCAAAAGCCCGAAATGATGGAATTAAAGGTAATGAAGAAAGTTTTAACAAATTTAAAGATGAAGTAACTAAAGAACACATCATCTCTAATGCAGAAAAAGTTTTAAAAGACTCCAGGATATCGGATAAATTTTACAATGAAACAATGGCTCGACTGAAGAAGAGAAAACTAACAACTTCAAGAAAGAAGCTGATATTCATTTATAAACAAGAGTTGAATAATCTTGCATTTAGACATTCTATATAATTAAACATTAATAAATTAATCAGCTATCATTACTTGTATTAATTAAGTGATCAATTTTCACAGATTTTCCCCTTTACTATTTACCGCCATTCCTTTATCGTTAGGTTAACTGATTTAACGGAGGTTCTATCAGTTATCATCAGCGTTAGTTAACAGACTTTTATTTACTTACTTAATTACCATTTATGGCGGTATCAAATACAACCGATCTTGAAAAACGTTTATGGGAGGCGGCCGATAACCTGCGGGCGAACTCCAATCTGAGCTCTCATGAATATTCAGTCCCTGTGCTTGGAGTCATCTTTTTGCGTTATGCATGGAACCGCTTTAAGCCGGTTCACGAACGACTCAAAGATGCCGGGTCGGTGCGACGTACCATCGGTCCCGATGATTATAAGGCACAAGGCGTAATGTTCCTGCCCGAAGAAGCCTATTACGATCAACTGTTATCTCTTCCCGAAAACGAAAATATCGGGAAAGCGGTAAATGAGGCGATGGAAGCCATTGAAGCAACCAATCCCGAACTGAAAGATGTGCTTCCCAAGACCTATAAACGATTTGATAACAGTATACTCAAAGATTTGCTGAAGACCTTTTCAAATATCCCGGTGGATGCACAGGGAGATTTGTTTGGAAAGATCTACGAGTATTTCCTGGGTAATTTTGCGATGACTGATGGACAAAAAGGGGGTGAGTTTTTTACTCCGACCTCTATTGTTAAGCTTATCGTGGAAATCATTGAACCGTATTCGGGCATGATCCTGGATCCGGCATGTGGATCGGGTGGTATGTTTATTCAATCGGATAAATTCCGACAAAAACATCAGAAAAATGGCGAAGATTCCGTAGGGACATCCCATAGGATGTCCAAAAAGGATGTCTTGTCGATTTATGGACAAGAGAAAGTGGATAACACGGTTCGCCTGTGTAAGATGAACCTGGCCGTGCACGGACTGGAAGGGGATATCCGTTCCGGGAATACTTATTATGAAAACCGCCATAATTGTGTGGGACGTTTTGATTATGTGATGGCCAATCCTCCGTTTAATGTGAATGGCGTAGATAAAGAAGCTATCGAAGGGGATCCGCGTTATCCCTTTGGAATTCCCAACCCGG
>DATFMK010000594.1:0-3879 GCA_035267005.1 Balneolales bacterium | reverse complement strand
ACATATGACCATTACCATCAAAAGTGATAGATTTGGTGTGGTGATCTCCTTTATGTGGTAAATTAACAACTACATGTTCGGGTGGTCCGTCCGGTACCAACTGACCTTTGTTTAATTTGTATCTCCATACTGCGGTATCGGGCGCGAAATAGAGGTAACCGTTATGAATAGCGATGCCTGTTCCACCACTCTTTCCGAAATATTTGATGATATCCGGATGACCATCACCATTTGTATCTTTCATGGCAACAATTCCACCACCATTTTTCATGTGTTGAAGAGCTACATAAATATCACCATTATTCCGCACAACGATATGACGAGCACTTCCTACATTATCAGCAACAACAACGGCTTGAAAACCTGAGGGCAGGGTCAAACCACCATTATTGGGAGAAAATTTTATGGGATTATGTGTCTCGTTACCCATACTGGATTTTTCTCCCTTGCTTTTCGTGCAATTAGTCAGACTCAGTGCCATTAATAAAATGAAAAGCCAACCAAGATATTTTTTTAGGAAGGACATAATTGAAGGATTTTTTAATGAGAATGATTTCGTAATCTGATACATAATTTAAATTTATTTATGCCGACTGAATTAATGAGAGAGATTAAATTTACATATAGTTATTTATATATTATGAATGTAAATGAATGGACTTATTATTAGGTAATAAATATTGTAATGCTTTGTAAAATGTGCAGTTTACGTCCTCACTAATCACATCATAACAACCTTAAAACATGAAACGATGATGATATCGTTTCAATTCTCCAAGGAATAGTGTTTAGGTGTTAAGGTGTCTGTATGTTAGAGCTTTCAGCGGTCGGATATCAGCTTGATCACGTCTACTAAGTATAGTAACGGACTAATATCGGTATTCCGCATCCCGTATCTGGCACAAAAAAAGCCGGAAAAGTTTTACCTTCCCGGCTTATCCAAAAATTTAAAAAGAATTCTTGTTATGCTTTCAAATACTCTTTATTGACAAGTAATTCAGCATTTAAAATAGCCCCACCGGCAGCACCGCGAACGGTATTGTGAGCCATCGTGACAAAAGAAATATCAAAAACTTTTGCTTTTCTTAAACGCCCGATGCTGGTTTGTAACCCGTTTCCGGCATAGGCTTGCAGGCGTGGCTGTGGATACAAAGGCTCCTCATACAATCTGAGAGCAACATCCGGTGATGAGGGAAGATTCAAATCGGCAATCGGATTTTCCCAATTATTTATTGCATCCTTGACCTCATCGATAGAAGTCGGCACCGTTTTGAGTTTTAAGGTTACGGATAGCAAGTGCCCCTCAATAACCTGAACTCTTGTTGCCGTAACCTGAATGGGAAAATCAGCGAAATCTACTTGATTATTATTATTCAGAGTACCGAGCAATTTAAGAGGCTCCGTCTCAATTTTATCTTCTTCCCCACCAATATAGGGAATAACATTTCCTGTAATATCAAGACTCGGAACGCCCGGATAACCAGCTCCCGAAATGGCTTGCATCGAGGTCATAACAAGAGATTCAATACCAAAGGCATCTTGTATGGGACGCAAAGACATCACAAGTGGTACGGTAACACAATTCGGATTGGTTACAATGAATCCACTGCCATCTTCTGTAAATGTCTGATCTTTGATCATGGAGATATGATCAGGATTGACCTCCGGTACCAGGAGTGGTACATTTTTATGTTGTCTGTAATTTTTGGCATTGGAGATAACCGGAACACCTGCTTTGGCAAAAGATAACTCAATATCCGTTGCTACACTCGAATCGAGTCCTGAAAATACAAAATCCACGTCGGACATCTCCTTTGGGTCACAATTGGCTACGGTAATGTCTTTAACGTCTTTAGGTATGGGAGTTGGCTCAATCCAGTTTACGGCTTCCTTATATTTTTTCCCTGCTGAGCGTTTAGATGCCCCAAGAGCTGTTACCGTAAACCAGGGATGTTGTTCTAAAAGTCGAATAAATTTTTGACCAACGGCACCCGTTGCGCCAAGAATACCTACGTTGAAACGTGACATGGATCTAATTTTTGTTATTGAGATTTATTATTTGATACTTATTGTGAAAAAGTTGATTATAGGAACTTAAATTCGATATTTTTCTCTAATTTAAAGGTCCCAATATACAGAATTTATTATTGTCTTGGTATGCACAGAAAAAATAAGCTTGTTTTTTGACAATAAGTACTTTTTCAACAGTTTTTTTATGCTTTTTGTTAACAATACGATCAGTTTGGGTCGTTAGTATTTTATATTTTTATCCAAATTAAATTTTCAAAAAGAAATTAGTTACATGTCTGAATTGACCAGTCTTGATACAATCGTTTCATTATCGAAAAAAAGGGGATTTATTTTTCAATCATCCGAAATCTATGGCGGACTCGGGGCCGTTTATGATTATGGACCACTGGGGGTTGAGCTGAAGCGTAATATCCGCGATTTCTGGTGGAAAGCGATGACTCAGAAACACGAGAATATTGAAGGCCTGGATGCCTCTATCCTAATGCACCCCAAAGTATGGGAAGCCAGTGGTCACGTAACCAGTTTTAATGATCCGATGATCGATGATAAACAATCAAAAATGCGTTATCGTGCGGATACGTTGATCGAGGATTATATCACCAAATTATATTCTAAAGGGAAGGAAGAGGATGCCGAACGCGTGCAGCAATTACTTGATACCTCCGGCTCCCGGAAAAGTCAGACCGAAGATCTGTATGATATTATCGTTAATGAGGAGATACATGCCCCCGATTCCGGTGCATTCGACTGGACCGATGTACGGCAGTTTAATCTGATGTTCAAAACACATTTGGGTGCGGTGTCGAGTAATAATTCGGAAGACAGCGCGATTTATCTGCGTCCTGAAACGGCACAAGGTATTTTTGTGAATTTCCTGAATGTGATGAATACCAGTCGCCAAAATATTCCATTTGGAATTGCACAAATCGGTAAAGCTTTCCGAAATGAGATCGTTGCACGGCAGTTTATTTTTCGCATGCGCGAGTTCGAACAGATGGAGATGCAATACTTTGTGAAACCCGGCAGCGATGATGAAAATTACGAAGCATGGAAAGCCAAGCGTATAGAATGGCATAAGAGTGTGGGAATTCGTGAGAAAAATCTCCGCTTTGTGGATCATCCGAAAGATAAACTGGCCCATTATGCTAAGACTGCTGTCGATGTACAATATAAATTCCCAATAGGATGGCAGGAAGTGGAAGGTATCCATAACCGGACGAATTTTGATCTCTCAAGGCATCAGGAATATTCGGGTAAAAAGCTGGAATATTTTGATCAGCAAACAAGAGAACGGTTTATCCCTTATGTTATTGAAACATCAATAGGTTTAGACCGTTGTGCATTAATGGTTCTGTGCGATGCATTTCGTGAAGAAGAAGTGTCCGGTGAAAAAGAAGGTTCGGTGGAAACAAGAACCGTTTTAAAAATGAATCCGAAACTGGCTCCGATAATGGCAGGTATATTCCCATTAGTCAAAAAGCCGGAACTCAAGGATGTTGCACGCAAGATACAAAGCGACCTTTCAGAAGAATTTAAAGTTCAATACGATGAAAAAGGATCGATCGGTAAACGATATCGTCGAATGGATGAAGCCGGAACTCCATTTTGTATTACGGTCGATTTTGAAGGACTCGACGATCAGACCGTTACTCTTCGCGATCGTGATAGCATGGAGCAGATACGTGTTAATTGGGATCAACTGGAAATGGCCATCCGCGATAAAATAAAAACCTGGAAACCGGTTGATTGATTTTTTAGCCACAGATTTGCGCGGATTTTAGCGGATTATGAATCATCTGGCTTCTCAATTTTCAGGTTAAATTCGATTTTTGATACACAGACCTTCGT
>DATFMK010000593.1:0-2938 GCA_035267005.1 Balneolales bacterium | reverse complement strand
TTATTACCTAAAAAAGGTGTAATGCCCATGCATTGTTCGTCTAATGTTGATAAAAATGGTAACCCGGCTATTTTCTTCGGGCTTTCGGGAACTGGTAAAACAACACTCTCTGCTGACCCGGATAAAACGTTGATCGGTGATGATGAGCATGGTTGGAGCGACGATGGCATCTTCAATTTCGAAGGGGGATGTTATGCCAAAACGATTAACTTATCGGAAGATGGCGAACCGATGATTTATGCAACCACCAAAATGCCGGGTACGATTCTTGAAAATGTGCCTTTGGATGAAAATCGTAATCCGATATTTACCAGTAATAAATACACGGAAAATACACGTTGTTCTTATCCATTGTATTTCATTCCCAATGCAAGTGATACCGGTTTTACAGGACATCCTAAAAATATCATTTTCTTAACAGCTGACGCATTTGGCGTTTTACCACCTATTTCCCGACTCACAACGGAACAAGCGATGTTCCATTTCATCAGTGGGTATACTGCTAAAGTTGCCGGTACGGAACGGGGTGTTACGGAACCGCAGGCGACCTTTTCAGCTTGCTTCGGGGCTCCTTTTATGCCCATGCATCCAACCGTTTACGCCGAATTGCTGGCCGAAAAAATCAATAAACACGGCGCCAAAGTTTGGTTGGTTAATACCGGATGGACGGGTGGACCATACGGCGTCGGCAATAGAATGAAACTGAGTTATACGCGTGCTATGTTATCTGCCGCCCTCGCGGGTGAATTAGATGATGTTGAATATCGCGAAGACGAAATTTTTGGGTTACTCGTTCCAGTCGAAGTCCCAAATGTTCCTTCGGCTGTTTTGAATCCACGTGATACCTGGAACGACCGGAGTGCTTATGGTGAAAAAGCGTATGAACTTGCTAAAATGTTTAAGGAAAACTTTAAAAAGTTCAAAAGTGAAGCCAGCGAGCAAATTATAAATGCCGGACCACGTGTCTGACAACTGGCTTTCCTGATTAAGCATAAAAGGCTGGGTACGAAAACCCAGCCTTTTTATTTTTGTAAATTCCTTACTGATCACTATTTATTGATAAATGATCACTGAAATCATTCTGCGGCTTGAGCATTTAACTTTTCCAGATTGTCCTGAACTCTCAAGGCTTCGATCACTTCTTCAATATTACCTTTCATAATGTCATCTAAATTATACAGCGTTAGTCCAATGCGGTGATCTGTTAATCGACCTTGTGGGAAATTGTATGTTCTTATTTTAGCACTGCGATCTCCCGTGGAAACCTGGCTTTTCCGGTTTGCGGCTCGTTCCGAATGTTTTTTCTCTAACTCTGCTTCATATAATTTGGATCGCAGCATTTTCATGGCTTTATCACGATTTTTATGCTGAGACCGTTCTTCCTGACAGGTTACCACAACTCCGGATGGAATATGACGAATTCTTACGGCAGAATCCGTAGTATTGACATGCTGCCCACCGGCACCCGAGGCCCGGTAAGCTTCAAACTCCAGATCAGCCGGATTGATATGAATATCCACTTCTTCCGCTTCCGGTAAAACAGCGACGGTAGCCGCTGACGTATGTACTCTTCCCTGCGATTCGGTTTCCGGTACACGCTGAACTCGATGTACACCGCTTTCAAATTTCATTTTACCGAAGACTTCATGCCCGCTCAAGCTAAACACAATTTCTTTAAAACCACCTTTGGGAGCTTCGTTAACAGATAAAATCTCCATTTTCCAACCCTGATCATCAGCGTAGCGTCGATACATATTGAACAAATCACCAGCGAAAATCCCTGCTTCATCACCACCTGTACCTGCACGAATCTCAATGATAGCATTTTTAGAATCATCAGGGTCTTTCGGAACGAGTTTGAATTTAATCTCACTCTCGAGCTCTTCAAGCTGCTTCTCCATTTCCCGGTTTTCCTCTCTGGCTATTTCAGCAAGTTCGGAATCCGGATCAACTTCTATTAGCTCTCTGTTCCCTTCTAAATCATTTTTAATCTTTTGCCATTTTTCAAAATCCTTGACAAGATCATCCAGTGTGCTGTGTTCAATACTCAATTCAGCATATTTCTGGGGATCATCATATATTGATGGATCTGCCAAAATATTATTAAGTTCTTCGTATCGCGATTTTATCTGTTGTAACTTATTCTCAATATTCATTTATGATGATATTCGCTATTTTTGTACATTCAGCAATGTAAAATACTAATTTTCTCAGGTATTTATCATACTTGTTATTTAATAAACGATACAACCTTATAAAAATTAGATATTAAGTGACTAAATCACCGATTCGATCCGATTTTAAACTTGGTTTTCTGGGCGGAGGACAATTAGCACGAATGTCTTCCTGCGAAGCTTTTGACCTTGGAATTCAAATTGCAGTATTTGCAACGGCAAAAGATACAGAACCAGTTGAATTTATGACCCCGCATGTTACCCGGTCTTCATTCGATAATCTGGAGGATATGGTGGCGTTTGCAAAATCATGCGACGTCGTTACGCTCGAGAATGAATTTATCGATTCCGACCTTTTGATGAAAATGAGAGATCAAAGCGGAACACCGCTTTATCCGAGTCCGGAGACTTTCAAGCTCATCGAAAATAAGAAGATTGAAAAGGGTTCATTTGAAAATGCCGGTATACCGGTAACCCCTTATGCCGTAGTTGTTAATAAAGAGGATTTAGCTGCATTTGGTGAAAAACATGGTTGGCCATATCTTCTTAAATCTTCAAAAGGTGGGTACGACGGATACGGAAATGAAACAGTTACGGATATGGATAACGCCTTCAAAGCTTTTGAAAGTTTAGGAGGTACTCAGGGACGAGAAATCCTTGCTGAGGCATTCGTTAATTTCCGCAAAGAACTGGCGGTTCAGGTTGCTCGTAATGATCACGGCACGATGGTTTATCCTTGTTGTGAAACGATACAGGAAAATCAT
>DATFMK010000592.1:0-2122 GCA_035267005.1 Balneolales bacterium | reverse complement strand
CTTAACATCATGGACCTTACCATCGGTAATGGTCAGAAAGGCTGGTATATTGCCTCTCAAGTCGATCATGGCATGCAATTTGATTGCTCCTTTGGTTTGACGAAATTTTGCCCAAGGAAACAAAGACAAAGTCAAATCGATAGTAGAAGCATCTAAAGCATAGACGGCATTATCGACCTCAACGGCCAATTCGGTTTGGGCATACAGCCGCCGTGTACGTTGCATTAACACTTTAGCAAAATCTTCATAGATGCGATAGTCGCGCCGTTCGTTGGCATCAGCCAAAGTCGATTTGGGACTTTGCTCAATGCCGATGTGGTATAGTTTGCCGGCATGAGCATTGAGCGCCATATCAATGTCACGCAAACTGTCTTCCTGGCGAATCTGGGCGAAAATCATGGCGGCCATTTGATGCCAGCATTTAAATTTCTTAGTTCGGTAGTCACCTTTATATTTGTTGACAATGTGCTGAAATTCATACCGCGGCAATAGAGCCAGAAATTGAGCAAAGACATAGGGTAGTCGAGCCATAATAAGAGCTTGCTTAAGTCATGTGCTTATAAGAAAAGCAATATCTTCGGTTGAAGTTTGCTGTCCGGTATAACATGGACAAATCAATGTGCAAGCATAGCAAGCTCAAAAAAAATTGCAAGGCGCAAAAAGAGCCCCAAGTATAATTATTTATCAAAATTTTAGTATGTTATAATGATTTTCGACCCTCCATAGGGTTATTTGGGAAAAATTTTATCCAAAAATAAAAAATTATCAATATTATATATGATTTAGATAAGTTATAGCGCTTAAATAAAAGTTAACCGGACAGCAATGATCTGAAATATATAATCATTTCAGATAGCTAATGGATATCGTCACCCCGTACGGGTTGAATAGCCCATAGATCGTATAAATTCAAGTTTTAACCAGCGTTTTACCCGTCCACAAATAACCAGGACAGAACCGAAGACAATATACCGGTAACCTGGGTACTAATTCCATCATTAAAAACCGCTACCAGCATAATCCTAAAGATCCAGCTATGATCTGTAGGTGATCCTTGTAGATACCTCCGATTGTAAAACAACTTCGTTATCCGAGACTATTGTCGGTACCCGACTGTAACTTTTTCCAGCATTTTTGTCTCTTTATAGTTAGAACACAGATAAATGGTATCTGTTTTCTTCATCTATTCTCCTCCATTACGTGGTGGTTCAGGTAAGCCTTGATCAATTTTGACCTCCTTTCACAATCAAGGCGCGTTAACTTGAGCCACCCGATCTTTTTTTGCCCTAATTCCAACCGTCACGTAATTTCCGTATCACAGATGTTACATAATTTACCCCAGGAGAGTACTTACCTTGTTTCAAAGTTTTCAGTTTTTTGATTCACCAGGAAGTAAATTAACCTTTTTTTCATAATAGCCACGCCAGCCTTGGCCAGGAAATCATTTGAAAAAAATGACCAAATTCAACAAATAGCTCGAACAGCTATGATGTCGGTGGATGCGTTAACCGCGAATTAAACAGAGCTTCTTGAACCGTTTCAGGGATGTGAAACTTGAGTTGCTTAGTATAAATTTCCTGAGCACGATTTATAATTTTCTGTAAATTACTGGCCGGAATTTAAAACAATTTTGTTGAGATTGGTTAGGGGCTAATGTATAAAGATACTCATAAAAAAAGCTCATTTGGTAATATCATGGAACAAAAGCAGGATCTGTTTTGGAAAACAAAAAGCCTAAAAGAGATGACGAAGGCTGAATGGGAATCCCTCTGTGATAATTGCGGACGCTGCTGTTTGCATAGTGTTCAGGATGGGAAAACAGGGAAAATCAAACTGCTTTCAGTAGCATGTCAGTATTTAGATGTATCCACTTGTCGCTGCTTGATATACGAGGATAGAGTCAAAATAGAATCAGATTGCGAGAGGCTTTCCCCAGATAAAATAAGGCGAATTAAAAAGTTGCCCTATACCTGTGCATACCGGTCCCTTGTCGAAGGCCGGCAATTAGAGTGGTGGCATCCATTAGTGTCCGGAGATCCTAATACAGTTAACGCAGCCGGTATTTCAGTACAGGGCAAGGTTGTGACTGGGGAGAATGTTAATCAAGATGATTTAGTATACT
>DATFMK010000591.1:0-2593 GCA_035267005.1 Balneolales bacterium | reverse complement strand
CAGGCTAATTGAGATGTGTGTTTTACTTGGTTGAAATGGTACAAAAGCCCCTGCTCCGACTTTTGCGACAACGACCAATAGAACAAATACACCGAGGATAACTGCGATATCCGCCAGACTGAACGGTAATTTTCGTAAAGTGTCTTTATTTATAAATACTCGCAAAAGTCCACTTCCTTATATCTCAACGTTTATATCATTATATGATTTCCTTTGAAATCCCGTTCAATATAAAAAAAGACCTTATTATTTAATAATAGAAGGCTTTGCAAAACCAGGTATTTTGTTCAATATCAAAGCCTGAACGACTTCGGAACCGCAGCATCCCGAATGCTTTCGGGATTCGAGGATTTCGAAGTCGCGAAAATGCAGATATTGGGCAAAAGAACGGTTTTGCATAGGCTTCTAATAATGAAATATTTCGCTCTTGGAGGCTGTCGGACTTAAGAAATCATAACAGAAATTTGTCAGTTTTAGACTGATTTCGGGGTCTTTTGAGGCGAATAGTGGTTCTATTTAACGAAAAAGAGCGCGGAATATGGCCAAATCTGAATTTGCAGTAGATTCCTTAAAATCCGACAGACTCCTTTAAACGGTAAAATTCACAAACGACACTCTTGACGTCGTTGATCATAAAATTACTGGGATTGTTCAATAAAGTGTATCAAGGTTAAGACGGTCAGGAAACATCAGTACCAATTGGGCTTTAACCCGGATTATTTACGTAACCCATAAGAAGTAATATATATCATATTGTAAATAAAGTAACTTAACGTGAGGTTTGGATAAGAATCGCAGAGTTTTAATCCTTATAATGAGAATTCGACCTGAGAAAATATAAAATATCTTGACGAGGACGACTGACCACAGACGACCGAGAGCCATTTTGATGTCTTTAAATGCGTCCGATTTAAGGATGTGGATTGCTTTTCTTGAAAAAAGTTGGGAGAGCATAGAAGGTTGGTATCAGGTGGCAATGATGAATAACTCAAAAGATAATGAAAACAGCAACTATGGGGCACAAGCTCATTAAATAGCTATTATCTTAATTCTTGATTGATTATCTAATTTCGAACTCAGACTGATTATACGGTATTTCAGAATAAATAATGTTTAATTAATATCATAGCGTTTCTCTGTCGTCTGTGGTCCGTTGTCGATGATACAAAACAATCTAATTTAACAGTTTTTATAAGAGGCCTATGGAAAACCGTTCTTTTGCATAGCCTTCTATAAATTAGTTTAACTATAAGCTTAAGCGAACCTCACGTTAACGTATAAAAAATGAACCGCTCCTCAATTTTGAAAATGCTAAAAAAGTTGCGAAATTTGGCCGTGTTCTGCGTTGAATAAGTATTTTTATCTTCGCCTTAGTCACAACAAAATTTCTTGGTGAATAATCCGGATCAGTTGTTTTCCATCGGAACATAGGTATGTTAGTCCAATTAGAGGATAATCATATAGTTGGATCTTCCGGATGTGTTTTCAATTCAATTTGTTCAGAGAGTTCACCGGTTAATAGCTTCAAATCCCAATCGAGTTTTTCAATTTGCGGATGTTGCCGCACGGGACAACCTTCCATACTGCATATATGACAGCATTCCGGCATACAAGGCTCGGTATGTACAATCACTTCAACCGGTTCGGTGAAAGCCTGTTCCAAAATATCATGTATCTGATGCTCCGCTAAATGGACATCTTTAAGTGACCAATAATAAGGCATTATGAGATGCAGGTCGAGAAATAAATCCGGACCACTATACCAGGCTCTGAGTCTGTGTGGAGCTATCCATTCCGACTGTCTATTGTTTTCCAGTAACTTACTGACTTTATTGAGTGTTTTAGGATCGGCGGAATCCATTAAACGATCTGTGGATTCTTTAATCAATCCATAAGAATGCCACGTTATTTGCAAACCGATAACTCCGGCCGTAATAGGGTCGAGCCACCATAATCCTGTAATTTTCACTAACAGCAGTCCGATGATAACCCCAAAACTCGTGTAGGCATCACTGAGCACATGATAACCACTCCCCGTCAAAGTAGCTGACTTGGTAATATCTCCTTTTTTAATCAAATACCAACCCAGTAAACCATTCACAATTCCAGCGATGGTAATTAATATTAAGCCAAGGGTTAATTTTACTACTTCTGGCTTCAATAACAGACTTTCAATGGCTTTATAAATGATGATTATACCGGCAATACCAATCAGAAGTCCCTCAAATCCGGAAGAGAAAAACTCAATTTTGCCATGGCCATAGGGATGATTTTCATCGGCAGGGCGAGCGCTCACATGAATGGCGAATAATGCCGTTAAAGCTGTTACAACATTGACAATCGATTCAAGTGCATCGGAAAGTATGGCTGTCGAATTTGTTAAATAGTAACCCAGAAATTTTATTATGAGTAATACTATCCCAACTATAAGCGTCAAACGTCCGGCAAAAAGGCGTCCTTTTCTATCCAGACCATGTGATTTTGTATCGTAACTTTCCATTAACTGCTTCGACAAATGAGTAGAATATTAATCCACGTTCAGGTGCGTAATTTACGGGTTATTTTAGAATACTTCATATCCTGCATATCATTC
>DATFMK010000590.1:0-2350 GCA_035267005.1 Balneolales bacterium | reverse complement strand
CACTAACCGAAATCTGATGGAATTCTTTTGCACGTTCTACCGGACATCTTTCATCTTTTCTCTTTAGAAACGAAATCTTAATAATTTTACGAAATGCTTATGGGACGTTTTCTGTAAACCACTGTCCACTATTCTGGCATTCCCCGGATTCGCTCAATGGTTTTAACCCATATTTAAAAAATTAAACGAGATCTTATTACATTTTTTTGCCACGAAACCTACCAATTGCTTTTTAGGTTTTAATTTCCTCTTATTCTTTTGTTTTTGGTTTTAAACTTTTTGCCGATATCCTCAAATTATTTCCTTTGCTCAATTAAAATTTTTTCTACCACCAAACTCCCCAAAATCATTCCCTCACAAATCAGTCACTGTATTTAATTTAAACGTTCTTTAACGCGATGCTCTAAATTTCTTATTTCTAAACGCAGGAGCATTTTATAATTATTCAATCCCGTTCCTAAAAAATCAAATTCCTATTTTTTCTTTTAGCTGGCAGGCAACGTTAAGCATATGTACCGGGGCTTTGGATGTGGGTTGGCCTTGTGCGGCACTGGTATATATGCACTGTTGTACGTATGTGCTTCTACTATTTTATTAGAATTTCAAAAATTATTTCTCAATCTTATTGTTTTTCGGATTATTAAATTAATCATTTTTAGTTCATGTTTCTGCTCATTTCTTTGTTTTTAATCCTGAAATTTGCTTAAATATCTTAATTAATGATCCATTTTTCATGTTTTTTGACGCCTGGGCGTACTTTCCCCTTATATTTTTATGCGGCATCTTGTTTTTTTCGGTGGATGTCTCTTAAAATATCTCTTTTAAACATTTTTGCATTTGCCTGATTTCTCTTTTTGATTATTGTATATTGGTATTCTTTTCTTCGACAACAATTTGAACATACAAGGGGATTTTCTTCTATTTTATCCGATTCAGACATCTCGGGTTTTCCCTGATTATCCACTGAAGGCTCCTTATCTTTACTATGTATATATTCTTGTGGTATCATCACTCTGTTGGAATAAATTCCATAATACCTTACAATTTTAAAATACGGCAAAGGGACATGTTGCAATAACCTGGGGAAAAAATCGCGATAATGTAATCTTAGTATTTCTTCTATCGGCTTTTTATTTATATCTAATCTCTTGTAATTCTTATAGCGGAAACTAATATATTCTGCTTCAATCGAGGTTATTTTATATTCACTTAAACATGCCCGCTTGGAATATCTGCCTATGTAACGAATGACTATTTCAGGATCTCCCATGGGTGGTTCCAAATCCACTATCCAGCTTTTGTTATTTATCCGCTTTAAAAAACGAAGCATAGAAATCCTGTTGGGAAAATTATGTTTTAATTGACCGGCATCATAGTGTTCCATTAAAGCATCCTCAAACTTGCAGCGAAATTTCTTTTTTATAAAATCATAATTTACATACTCTCCCTTTATTGGTACCAGATCCCCTGTTTTTTTGTCTATACCACCCCAGGATACTATCATATGAGTATGCATGTGATTGTTTTTCTTCTCCCCGAAGGTGTGCAAGACAGATATAACACCACATCTAATCCCATATCTATGTAACATCCAGTCTTTTAATGTAGCCGCACTGGTAACCATCAAGGCGTTTAATAATAATTTACGGTTCGCTTTTATCAGGGGAATAAGTTGATGGGGTAAAGTAAATATCGCATGTCGGTGAGACAAATCCAACATGTTATTTTTTATCTTTTCAGCCCATTTAAGTGTATCCTGCCAACTGCATGTCGGACAAAATCGATTCTTGCAACTGTGATATATTTCTGTAATTTCACCACATTCCGGACAGGCATAAATATCTTTCCCCAGGGCTTCTGTCCGACAGACCCGCATAGCATTTACTGCTTTGTATTGTTCTGGCCGTATAGGTACAGAGGGTGATTTTATATAGCTATCCCAATGGGCATTAAAAAAATCTGCCAGACGATATTTTTTCTCTGCTTCACTAATAAATGACACCTTATGTAAATCCCTCTGACACACCTTAATAATGTTTGACTTCTTCAGCGATTGAAAAGGCCTCTATTGCCCCATCCATTAATAATTCCTTTTTACCGTTTTTCTCACCATAAATATTGTCCTGATCATCAACAACAACATAATCATACTTTTCATACAGTTTATCAATATCAGAATCAAAAGTCATTTCTGCATCTGATCTGGGCCAGCCTTCATCATCATAGAAAAATCCAAACTGATCGTCCTGATCAAATAACTTGAATTCTTCTTTATTAATTTTAATCTCTCCCATTTTAATTTAGTTGTTTAGAAGATTATTCGTGCTTTGCGAAGCATTACGTACAACGT
>DATFMK010000589.1:0-8413 GCA_035267005.1 Balneolales bacterium | reverse complement strand
ATGAGGATTATAAACGTCATGTGGTCGATTATGAAGGGCGCATCGAATATTTGCCGGGACATGGTTGATGTGCATAAAGTTTTTCGAAACATTTAACTCGCCAACCTTAACCCGGATTATTCACCAAAATTACTCAGCTTTTTTTAGACTCCACAATTTTGAGGAAAATTCTATTTTTTACAAGATGTTGTTTCTTCAATATGATATGTATTCATTCTTGTAGCTTACGTGAATAATTCGGGTTAAACCCTAAAACAGTTTATAATCAAAAAAAGGCGTTGATTTAAATCAACGCCTTTTCATTTACAAATAGCTTAGAAGCTTTAAATTTGAGCTTCCAGCTGTTTTTTCAGATGTGATTTGGGAACAGCACCAATCACCTGATCAACAACTTCTCCATCTTTGAAGATTAACATAGCGGGGATACTCCGGATATTATATTTAATTGATACTTCCGGGTTATCGTCGACATTTAATTTGGTTACTTTTGCTTTTCCTTCGTATTCCTTGGCTAATTCTTCAACAATGGGACCTACCATTCTACAAGGTCCACACCATTCCGCCCAGAAATCAACCAACACTGGTGTGTTCGATTTTAATACTTCTTCTTCAAAATTACTATCTGAAACAGCAATTGGTTTTGCCATCTTTTATTCTCCTTTATATTTCGATATGTTTGATAACTTAATATTTGTATTTAATATTTTCTTTGATACCAGTTTCATGGGGTATTTACAATCTTCTTTAAATAACTCTTAAAAATATTTACGCCTGAATTTCCTGACCTCGTCTTTCGATCTTAACCGATTCGGTTCCAATCATATTTCGTAATGAAGTTAACAACTCATCAGATGGATCAACGACGAATTTTCTTACGTTCATTCGTAAGTGTTTTTTCATATGTGGACTTATAACATCAAAGGCAACGGCGGTGTTCCCTTTGTGTTGCTCAAAAAGTTGAGCAATTTGTGTCAAATCCTGATCGCTTAGTTCACTTGTATTCAGTTTAAGTCGAATACGCATTTTCCCCTGATTTTTTTCTCTCAGATTTTCGATTCGATCAAAGGAATTAGCAAGAATTTTTACCATTCCACTCCTTGAATCCGTATTTCCGTCCACAACAACTAAATTATCGACTTCCAATAAATTCATATACCGGTCATATACATTTGAGAATGCGATAATTTCCACGCTCCCGTATTTATCTTCAATGGTCAAAAAAGCAAAAGGGCGACCTTTTTTATCGGTAAGACGTTTTACAGCAGTTATGATACCGGCACAGTGAACCTTCGTTTTATCATCCAACTCATTTAATTCATCTTCATTCAAGTGTTGATTGCAGAAAAGATCGATATCATCTTCAAATTTATCAAGCGGATGACCACTTAAATAAAAGCCTATTAATTCTCTTTCTTTTTTGAGACGTTCCAAATTACTCCAGGGCTGGCATTCCCGCAGCGCAGGTTCTGACAGACCCTCCGATCCGGATTCTCCACCGAACAAGTTAATCTGATTCATTTCTGCTTCCTGCTGCTTTTTGGCACCATATTGAACCGCGTCATCTAAACTCTCGATTAACTGAGACCGGTTGGCATGGATGGTATCGAAGGCACCTGCTTCAATCAAGCTTTCTAATGTTTTTCTGTTGCACGAACGCAAATCAACCCGTGATGTGAGGTCGAATATACTACTAAATATTCCATTTTCATCACGTTCTTTAACGATTTGTGCCACCGCATTCGCACCGACTCCCTTTATAGCTTCCATACCATACTGAATGCGTCCGTTATGCACCACAAAACTGCCGGCACCGGTGTTAATATTCGGTGCATCCACCGCAACTCCCATACGATGACATTCCTCAATAAACTGAGATACTTTCTTTATGTCATTCATGTTATGAGTGAGCACGGACGCCATGTACTCAGCGGGATAATTTGCCTTGAAATAAGCGGTCTGATAGGCCACCACCGAATATGCAGCTGAGTGTGATTTATTAAATCCGTATCCGGCGAAATAGGCCATTTTTTCAAATACGTCCTCGGCTGTTTTTTTATCGACACCTTTCTCAACAGCACGACCGATAAATATCTCACGCTGTTTCTCCATGACTTCGACTTTCTTCTTTCCCATCGCCCGACGGAGCAAATCGGCTTCCCCCAGACTATAACCGGCCAAAATCTGAGCAACTTTCATGATCTGTTCCTGATAGACCATAATTCCATACGTGTTCTTAAGAACCTGCTCTAAACTTGGATGCGGGTATTCGACGTCTTTCTCCCCTTTCTTACAGGCAATATATTCCGGGATAAACTGCATTGGTCCCGGTCTGTACAGCGCGTTCATCGCAATCAGGTCATCGATCGAAGTTGGTTTCAATTCCTTTAGATATTTACGCATTCCATCAGACTCAAACTGAAACGTTCCGACGGTATCCCCTTTTTGATACAACTCAAATGTCTTATCATCATCCAGCGGAATATTATTCAGAGTGTACTCCACCCCATGATTTTCCTTCACATACTTGATAGCCGATTTCAAAATGGATAACGTTTTTAATCCCAAAAAATCCATTTTTAACAAGCCACACATTTCCGCGTTCGGTCCATCGTATTGTGTAATGACATCCTTCTCTTTGGATAGTGCGACCGGCACATAATCATAAACGTGTCCGGGAGCAATAATCACCCCGGCTGCGTGAATACCGGTTTGTCTCGCCGAGCCTTCCAGTGTCCGGGCAAATTTCATCATCTTACGAACACTTGGATCCGGACTTTCAAACAAAGCTTGTAATTCGTGATAGGTATCCGGATTTTTCTCAGGATTCAGAACTTTATCAAAAGTATCGAGTCCGGGTCGTTCAGGAAATAGTTTGGCAATACGATTGACCTCGGTCAGCGGAACGCCGAGCACACGACCGACATCCCGAATAGACGTCTTCGCCTTCATGGTACCATAAGTTACAATCTGCGAGACATTTTCCCGTCCGTATTCTTCGACGACATAATCAATTACTGCCTGCCGGCCGACATCATCGAAGTCAATATCAATATCGGGTGGATTTACGCGTTCCGGGTTCAAAAAGCGTTCGAACAGCAAGTCGTACTTCATCGGATCAATGTTGATGATACCGATACAATAGGCCACGACACTTCCGGCGGCTGAACCCCGTCCGGGTCCGACAAACACGCCGCGTTTACGCGCCTCGCTGGTAAAGCCCTGTACAATAAGGAAATACCCGGCAAAACCCATCGTCTTGATGATATTCAGTTCGTGCTCAATGCGTTCCGAAACGGCTGCTGATAATTCCCCATAACGCTCTTTGGCGCCATTATAAGTCAGTTCCCGGAGATAATCATCCATACTTTTATACTGCGGCGGGATATTAAAAGTCGGAAGCAATAACTCGGAGCTCAGATTGATGTCCTCGACTTTATCAACAATCTCGTTCGTATTATCGATGGCCTGCGGGACATCATTGAAAAGTTCTTCCATCTCTTCCGGACTTTTAAGGTAAAATTCCGGATTCAGATTATTGTGATCGTCCGTAAAGCGGAAACGCTTGGGATCGTTGAGATCAGCGTTTGTCTGCAATGCTAAAAGGATATCATGAGCCTCAGAATCTTCTTTATTGATATAATGGCTGTCGTTGGTTGCAATAACCTTAACTCCGTATTCTTTACTCCACTTTAATAACGTTTGGTTACATTTATTCTGATCGGCTAACGTATGCCGCTGCAGTTCGATATAATAATCATCCCCAAAAACATCAAGATACCATTCAAAAATCTTTTTAGCCTCGGCTTCGCCTTTTTTGATAATCGTCTGATTGATTTCCGAGGCGATGCAACAGGTTGTTGCAATAAGTCCTTCTGAATACTTTTCTAATACTTTTTTATCAATTCTCGGTTTATAATACAATCCCTTTATATAACCGAAAGAGCATAGTTTAGCCAGATTACGATAACCGGTCATGTTTTTGGCCAGCAGAACCTGATGATAACGTTCTCTGCTTTTTCGATCTTCCATTGCCACGGGTGTCACATAAAACTCACACCCGACAATCTGTTTAATGTCATTTTTGCGGGCCTCATTTACAAATTGAGGAACCCCAAACATATTTCCGTGATCCGTTATGGCCACAGCCGGCATATTTTGCCCTTTGGCCTTTTGAATCATGTCTTTAATATTAGCTGCTCCGTCGAGCATACTGAACTGAGTGTGACAATGCAGATGCGAATATTCCATAAACTACTGACAATATTTGCCTTACTGATCCAAATGATCAGCAATAAATTATACGTTATTTGTTATCTTAAAGGCCCGCTTGGTTATTGCATAATGAGGCTAACAATCTTAATACACTCTATATTTCAAAAGTGAAACAATATCATAATATAATATGAATCGTGTATGAAGCGAATGTAAATCTTAGATTCTCTTGACCGTTTACCTAATAAAGATTCTTTTAAATATCAGCAAAATTAATAATTTCGCCATCGGGAAAATTCTCTGACCAAACGACCTCTATTAATTTTTGTGAAACGATCTCCGGATCTCCAACCAGACCGTGTTCCTTAGCATTTATGAACTTCTTTACGAAAAGAAAATCTTCTTTTTTTTGTGAGCGAATTTCTTTTTGCATATTAGTTTCCATTTTACCGGGATTAAATGCCAGAATTTTCACAGGATAATCCAGATCTTTTTGTTCCAATGAAACAACTTCCATAAATCGATTTACCCCGGCTTTAGTGCTGCAATAATGACTCCATCCGTAATACGCTTTATTAGCTGCCCCGGAAGAAATCATAACCACCCTTTTCTCTCCTTTAAATTCTTTCAACTCATTAACGAACAAGTGCGTTAACAGCAATGGAGCGATAAAATTAACTTCAAGATTTACCCGGTAGTCATCAACCGGATATTTACCAACTGGTCCCATAGGTTTTAACAAACCCGCATTATTAATCAGGACAATCCAATCCGTATCTTCCTTTTGGATGTTTTTAAATACTTGTTGATGCAAATTTATAATATCCTCACTTTTCGATAAATCGAATTGATAGCTAAAAACATCTGAAGCCTTTTTGCTCAACTCGCTTTTTAAATCCGACAAATCACTTCTGGCAATGAGATGCAGCGTAATATTTTTCTTCGCAAAATTTTCAGCAAGTTTAGCTCCAAATCCTCTTGACGCACCTGTAATAATGATATGTCTCATAATTCTGTTTCAATATTTTCTAAATTTAAAATCGGTTTTGCTTAACCTGGATTATTCACCAAGAAATTTTGTTGCGATCAAGGCGAACTTCAAAATGCGCAGAGCACGGTAACTTTTCACAGCTCTTTTTAGACTCCTCAAAATTGAGGAAAACTTTATTTTTTACAAGATATTGTTCTTTCAATATGATAGGTATTCATTCTTATAGTTTACGTGAATAATTCAAGTTAAATAACGAACATCAGTCTTGGTATTGTATCTTTCAAACATCACTTGTTATGACAAACGAGCGTTTTTCGGTTGGTGTATTTGCCAGCCGTTTCAGTAAATCACGGCTTTTATATTGATCATGGGGAATTTTCTTCGTTTCACATGCTACTTCAAACGTCTCATATTTAAACGGCCATGGATCAACTATATATCTATTTTTGCTTTTATAGGATAATTTTAAATCCGTGTTCGAATTAAAATCTACAGGGACCTCTTCGATAACATCCGATTCATTAAATCCCATACACAATAGAAGTGAAAAGTAATCCCAAACTTTTATCAACTTTTGATTAAATATAAGCCAGGGTTCACCGACATAATCGGCATAAGCAGAATCAGCCTTTAATTGATCGATAATACGATCCTGAAATGCCTGTTCTTTTTCCTGAAAAGTCTTTGATAATTTTAGATTAATGGAGGGCTCGTTCGAAAAGTCATGTAATCCCAACAGAAATGTATTATGTTTGGATATTAACAATGCCGCATATTTATTAATAGTCAATGCCCAACGAGATCCCTTTTCCCAAATATCCAGATGAGATTGGAATGGCATTTCAAGGAAATTATATACGGTACCAGTCATTTTATTTATTTGTGGATTTCTCGCCCATTCTAGCCAGCCGATATCATGTTGTTCAGCGGCAAGACATGTTTCACTAAAAGGTTCGAAACATTTAAAATTATTATTTCCCCACGCTCTTGCGAGTTGACCGGACAGCCACGCGTGAGATGGCTGTGAAATCAAATAAACATAATCTTTACTTTTATGATGAATCATCTTTGGATGCTCTAAAGTTACTTTAAAATAATTGAATTAAATGAATCAGAATCATGCATCGCTCAACATGCTGTTTATTTTAAATGGTAAGAATGCACTGGAATATGACGGGCCCCATTTCCTGACAAAATACTTCTAAAAAGTATGAATTCAGATACTTTAATATTCAAAATTTTCAGATCCTGATATTCGTTTAAAAATAGATTTAAATTGGTCTTTCGGGGATTTCTGACTCTGCCTAAGGTTATATGAGGATGGAAACTTCTATTTTCTGGTTTTTCACCAAAAGAAACAACAGCTTTTTCTACCTGTTTATATAATTTCTCCAGTTTACCGTTGTCACCAACGCCCGCCCAAACCACTTTTGGATGATGTTTATTGGGAAAGGTGCCCACTCCTTGGATATCCAGATAGAAATTTGATAGTGAAATATCCTTAAAATACTCCACAAGCCTGTTAATACGGTCTTTCTTCACATCACCAATAAACCGAATAGTCAAATGTATTTGATCAGACGGAACTTTTCTGACGCCTGATAATTGGTTTTGCAGTTCCATCAATGTTTGCTTTACTTTCTGCGGCAATTCAATCGCAACAAATAACCGGTATTTTTCAGTTTTCTTATCCGACAAATTACTAATAATTAATATTTTATTGAAAAGTTACCATTCGATTGTTCAGGATAATCCCATTCCACATTGACTTTGTCAACACGTGCCGATGATGGACCAATTTTGCAATGATCAACGCCTTGTCTGACCAATTTTTCCTCTCCTTCAAAAAAGACTTCCACTTTACCATTATGTAAGTTACGGACCCATCCGTTTAATCCCAGCTGATTGGCTGTTTTGTAAACAAAATAGCGAAAACCAACACCCTGTACACGTCCGCTGATTAGCATATGAGCTGTTCTCTCTTCCGACATTAGGTCTTTTGATTAATTTCCAAATTACTCTATTTAAGTAAGTATAGCAGTCAGAAGACGTTAATTCAACCAGATTAGTATTTTAAGAAGACTATGCCAAACTGTTCTTTTGCCCAATATCTGCATTTTCACGACTTCGAAATCCTCACATATGGCTAACATACTGCGGTTCCGAAGTTGCTCAAACTTTGATCTTGAACAAAAGCCCTGGTTTCGCAAATCCTTCTTTAAGATTAAATTTCATACCTACATACAGATGCAAATTATCACATTTTTAAAAATAATCAGCTCACAAATAAACCTTTAGGATTTTATTTGTGTTATGTATCAATAGACGGGATTTTAAGACAAAGCAATCGAACCTAATTAGAGGTACACTTACATTCAATGAATTACAATTTTTTTTTGTAGCACATTGAATTATTAATCGACAATTATTTACAAGGGAAGGTGAGTGTTAATTATGACACTAACCCAGTTAAAGTATATTATCGCTGTTGACGATCATCGCCATTTCGCGACGGCAGCTGCAAAATGTTATGTCACACAGCCTACGCTTAGTATGCAGATTCACAAATTCGAGCAGGAACTTAATATTCTAATCTTCGACCGGAGTAAACATCCGGTAATACCTACTCAAAAAGGTGAATTGGTCATTGAACAAGCTCGTCTTATTCTAAAAGAGTCCGATCGATTGAAAAAAATTATTGTGGAGGGAAAAGATGAATTTAACGGAACCTTCCGGATTGGAGTGATTCCAAGTTTAGCTCCCTATCTTCTGCCTTTTTTTATCAAAGAGTTTACGGAACAATATCCAAATCTCAAGATTGTAGTAGAGGAAGCATTAACCAACAAAATCATAAAAAAACTACATCATGATCAATTAGATGTAGGGATTATCGCTAAACAGATCCAACAAAAAAATATATATCAAATTTCGCTTTTCCGGGAACCATTTGTAACTTTTGCATCTTCCAATCATCCGATTGCCGGATTAGATAAAATAGATATTCACCAATTGAAGGATGAAAATATCTGGCTTTTAAGAGATGGCAACTATCTTCGTGATCAAATTCTTGATTTATGTAAAAAAGCCGATATTAAGATTAATAATCATGCTATACAGATAAAAAGTGACAATCTGGAAACTCTAAAAAATCTGGTGGAAAATAATATGGGACTCACTCTGCTTCCTTTTCTCGCTGCAAGAAAAATTGAT
>DATFMK010000588.1:0-2585 GCA_035267005.1 Balneolales bacterium | reverse complement strand
CCGGAACACACTTCGAAAAGTGCTAATTTTCCTCCTTTTCTCAGTACACGATAAATTTCTTCAAACATCAGCTGTTTATCAGGAATATTCATAGAGAGATGTTGAATCCAAACCATATCGAATGATGCATCATCAAAAGGTAACTGTAAGGCGTCACCTTGCACAAAAGTAGCTTTTTCCTCCAATCCGGTTTTTAAAGTAAGTAAATCGGCCACATTACAATAAGACTGAATGATATCGAGTCCCACCACTTTACAATCAAAGTGTTCCACCAATGTTCTGGCCGGACCGCCAATACCGCATCCGATATCCAGAATTTTCATTCCTTCTTCAACACCAGCCAACTCAGCTAATTCCAGCGTACCCCGTCGGCCTTTTATATGAAATTCATCCAAGGCTCTTAGATCATCTCTGCTCAAATTTTCCAAATCCAATTGGTGTTCCCGCAGACTCAAGAGTATTTTTTCAACCAGATCCTCCTGATGATATTGTTTCATTAGCAGATCCAAATAATCGGACATGAGCGCTCCCTTAATGATTTTTCAGCTTTTTATAAGAATGGTAAAATAGTATCTTTATCTCTATATAAAATAATATAATACAAAACGGGTAAAAACCGTAGAGATGAGAATCTGATGGGAGCCAATTTAAAGACTCGACACCAATAACCCCCAAAGGCGTCATGCCTCCGAAAAAAACATCGAAGCAGACCGACTTCGATCGGGTATCCCGAAAGGGTCAATTTCGTTTGGTTATCAATTATCAGCAAATAATCTATTCCATTTCCAATTTACGAACAGTCTCTTCAAGAATCTGTAAAGCCAAATCAATATCCTTCCGATGAGTACGGAAACTTACAACCGCCAATCGAATATAAAAAGCACCGTTAATTTTTGTCGATGAGAAGAATACACGGCCATCTTTCTGAATCTCCTGGGTAAGACGTTCATTAAATGTATCCGGATCTCCATTTTTAGGAACATATCGAAAAAACAGGATCGATAAATCAGGATGTGGTCCGGTTTCAAAACCATCTAACTCACTGATTTTTTCATAGAAATAACGGGTAAGCAGAATTTTTTCATCCAATGCTGCACGGAATGGAGCTAATCCGAATAATTTTAAAGGCAGCCACATTCGCAGGCCACGGAAATGTTTGGAAAGTTCAGGTGATAAATCTGCCGGCGAGAGCTCTTCGTTGGCATCAAAACTGTCTTGCATATAGTTTGCGGTGTAATGGAACGAATGGAATAAATCAGCTTTGTCTTTAACCAAAACGGCTCCCGTTCCATAGGGCAGGAAAAGTCCTTTATGAGGATCTACGATAACGGAATCTGCTTTATGTAAATCTTTAATGACCTTTCGTCCTTCTTCACTAAGTAAGAAAAATCCCCCATAAGCTCCGTCTATATGAAACCAAAGATGATGTTTTTCAGCAATATCACCGATTTCACTGATCGGATCGACCGCTCCAACATCGGTTGTTCCACAGGATGCTATGACCATGAAAGATTTCAAACCGGCTTTTTGATCCTGAATGATCATTCTCTCCAATTCGTCAGTTTTCATGCGGAAACGAGAATCCATCGGGACATGTCGAATAACAGACTCACGCATCCCTGCAATATTGACCGCTTTGTCGATGCAGTGGTGTACATGCTCCGTGGCATAAATAACCGATTTCCCATAATCCTTACCTTTTAATCCGAAGTGATCTCTCGCCGCAACAATAGCCGTCAGATTCGCAATAGATCCGCCTGACGTGAGATTACCGCCGGATGTCTCTTTAGGATAACCAACCATATCGCACATCCAGCGAATCAGCATATTCTCCATACGAACGCCACCCGGTGAAGCGAAGAAAATACCGGCATAAGGATTCGTGACATCCGTCAGGAAATCTCCAAGCGCAGAAGGGAAAACCCCACCGCCAGGAATGTATCCGAAATGTCGACCGGAAGCCGGATTTAAACCCGTTTGGGTCACATTCTCATCAAAAATCTTAAGCAACCGTTCCACAGAATCGGGTTCTTCTTTAATAGGATAATCGAACAATTCGGAACCATTATCATTCGATTGTTGGTAGGCTTTTTTATGATCTAAATCGTCAAGGAAATGCCGACCGTATTCCACAACTTTTTGAATGTAATCGGATCTTTTTACACTATCCGGTTCCAACATCCGGGCTTTGCTCTCGAGGGTTGTTAATTTTTCGCTATCACTCATGAATCATCTATAAATAATTTTCAAAGGTAACCGGATAATGGTAGCAATCAGAAATGGTGAAAACAAATGAAAAATGACGTTGTTTGTTGAACGTGTTCAATCGCTGACAGGCCTTTTCAGACGCTGTAAGGTTTGATGAGGCTTTAAAATTATGTCACACTAAACTTCGGCTAATTCAGGCTCTTCCTCATCTTCAGGTATATTCGTCTGGCGATGCCGTTGACTGCGAATAAGTGTAATTTTCGTGGTGAGTAAAAAACTGACCATACTTGCCGTTACGATCATTGGTAACATTGAAATACCGGATAAAGCCAATAAAATGATGCTCGTACTTACCGGTGTTTTGGTAACCGCAACAT
>DATFMK010000587.1:0-14920 GCA_035267005.1 Balneolales bacterium | reverse complement strand
TTTCAACTGAGGATGAAAAGAAAGCGCGTGAAGTTGCTCAGCAAAGACAACAAATAAAACGCGAACAGGATCTGCGAAAAGTCAAACATATCACGCTTGATGACTTGTCAAGACGAATGGCTCTTGGTGAGGTTGCCGAATTAAACATTATTATCAAAGGCGATGTGGCAGGCTCTATAGAAGCATTATCCGGCGCTTTACAGAAAATCAATAATGAAGAAGTCCAAGTGAATATCATTCACACCGGGGTAGGCGCTATTACGGAATCGGATGTCTTGCTGGCTTCCGCTTCAGATGCTATTATCATCGGATTCCAGGTTCGACCAAGTGCACAGGCACGAAAATTGGCAGAAAAAGAGCAAATTGATATACGTCTCTTTAGCGTTATTTATGATGCCGTTGATGCTGTACATGATGCTCTTGAAGGATTGTTATCACCTGAAATTAATGAGCATGTAATTGGTACCCTTGAAGTAAGAGACACTTTCAAAGTGCCGGGCGCAGGTATGGTAGCAGGTTGTTATGTAACGGATGGAAAAATAACGCGTAATACCAAAGTTCGTCTGATCCGTGATGGTATTGTAATTTATGATGGAGAAATTGATTCACTCAAACGCTTTAAAGACGACGTACGTGAAGTCGCGTCCGGATATGAATGTGGTTTATCGATAGCCAATTATAATGATATAAAAGTAGGCGATATAATTGAAGGATACGAAGTCGTTGAAACGAAGCGAAAGTTAATGAGCTAGATATTTTATGAGCATTAGAACGGAACGTCTTGCGGCCGAGATACAAAGGGATCTCGGCCCTATTTTACAGAAATATCAGAATAATACGATTATTACAGTAACCAAAGTGCGTGTTACTTCTGATTTATCTATTGCCAAAGTTTATGTAAGCATATTGGCACCTAACGGAGATCCGAAAAGTGTTTTTGAATACCTCAAAGAACATGATAACGAGATCCGTTTTGAACTGGCTGATAAGATTCGGCATCAGGTTCGGAAGATTCCTGAAGTACATCTATATCAGGATGACACTGCGGAATATGTGAATCATCTGGAGCAGTTATTTGACAAAATTCACAAAAAGGATGATGGAAACGATTCTTCCGGTAACTAAGAGTGAAAGATTTCTGATTGCAATATGCCGATAGCCATTCCATTAGAAGAGTTACCCGTTTACACTGCCGAAAATATTCCACACACATCAATTGATTTCAGTAAAGGCGGTATTTTTCTAATTGATAAACCAAAGAGATGGAGTAGTTTTAAAGTTGTTCGAAAGCTTAGAAAGTTCATCGATTTGAAAAAAATTGGGCACGCGGGAACACTCGATCCGATGGCGACCGGATTGCTCGTATTATGTGTGGGAAAGGCGACCAAATCCATTCAGTTTATTCAGAATAAAGAAAAAGAATATATGGCTGATATTTTATTTGGAGCCACTACTCCAAGTTATGATGCCGAAACAGAAATCGAAAAAACGGCTCCAACTGATCATATTACTCTTAATACAATTAAGGAAACACTTTCAAAAGAGTTTAATGGATCGATTGAACAAATCCCACCTATGTATTCTGCCGTTAAACATAAAGGAAAACGGCTATATAAACTGGCGAGAAAAGGTCAAACAGTGGAACGAAAGAAGCGGGTTGTTACGATTTATGATACAGAGATCATGAATTTTTATAATCCGGAATTAAAATTACGCGTTGTTTGTAGTAAAGGGACATATGTCCGTTCTCTGGCATATGATCTTGGAGAGAAATTAAAATCTCATGCCTATTTAACGGCTCTTAGGAGAACCCGGACGGGTTCCTATAAAATAGAACAAGCTCTAACGATTCAAAAATTGGAAGAGATTTTTCAACAATGACCGAAATTGTTTATCTGAATGATATAAAACGTGATCCGAATACAGTATTGACGGTTGGAACGTTTGATGGCGTGCATGAGGGACATAAAACGATTATAAAAAGGGTTGTTGATAGCGCAAAAAAAATAAACGCCCGAAGTGCATTAATTACATTCGATCCCCATCCGAGAGAAATACTACAACCGGGAAAAAGTGGCATCAAGTTGTTAACGACTTTGGAAGAACGGGCCGAAATTCTCAATGACCTGGGAATATCGGTAATGGTTGTCATTCCATTCGATCGGGACTTTTCTCTGTTAAGTTCAGAAGATTTTATAAAAAATATCATATTTGAAAAAATTGGTGTAAGTAAATTTGTTATCGGTTACGATCATCAATTCGGACGTAATCGCGAGGGAACCAAGGCCACGGTAAATAAACTTGGTAAGGAATTGGGTTTCGACGTCGAGGTTGTGGAAGCCCACGAAGTGGGTGAAATTACCGTAAGCAGCACGACTGTCCGGAAAGCACTGAAAGAAAAAGGAGATGTTGACTTAGCCAAATCCTTTCTGGGACGACCCTATCACCTGAAAGGCACGGTTATTCATGGAGATAAACGGGGTAAGAAAATTGGTTTTCCAACAGCCAATATTAAACCGGAAAATCAAAAAAAGATCATTCCTAAGAACGGAGTCTATGCCGTTTCTATAAAAGTGGGCGATACCATCTATAAGGGAATGATGAATATTGGGGTAAGACCTACTTTCGATGGAAGCGATGAACGCACATTAGAAGTCAATATCTTTGAGTTCGACCAAAATATTTACGGAGAAGACGTGGATTTATGGTTTATCAAAAGAATTCGTGATGAACAGCGTTTTAATAGTGTTGATGAACTGATCGCTCAAATCAATAATGATAAAGAAATTGCTCAAAGAGTAAATAAATAATATATTAGAAACTTGTAGATTAACTTAAATGTAAAATCTACTTTAGCATATAACAATATCTAAAGCGGAGAAAAATGAATATATCCCAAGAAGAAAAAAAAGAGATTTTTGAAAAATACGGCAATTCTGCAACTGACACCGGTTCGCCGGAAGCTCAAATTGCACTATTTACAGAACGTATCAACCGTTTAACAGATCACTTAAAAGAGCATAAACTCGATCACTCCTCTCGTGTCGGTTTATTGCGATTGGTTGGTAAACGTAGAAAATTACTCAATTACTTAATGAAAAAAGATATTCAGGGTTACAGAAAACTTATCAAAGAGTTGGGTATACGTAAATAAATTGATGAAAGGCACGTAATACTCGTGCCTTTTTTATTACACTTCTCGTTATTTTTTTGTACAGATATTTATAGCGGGTTTATGTTGATATTATTTTTAATGACTATAATAAGTGGTTAAAGATATTATTACTATTAGCATTACATAAATTATATTAAATCGTTAGTTTTATTACGATAAGTAAAGGATTAGAACATGAAGGAAGATTTTAGATCAGTAGAATTCGCACCGGGTAAAACGCTATCGATCGAGACAGGTCGTCTTGCCAAGCAGGCCAATGGCTCTGTTGTGGTTAAACTTGGCGATACGATGGTGTTAGCTACAGCTGTTAGTAAAGATGAGCCGGCACCCGGCCAGGATTTTTTTCCTCTATCAGTAGATTTTCGTGAGAATTTTTCCGCCGGTGGGCGTTTCCCAGGTGGATTTATTAAAAGGGAAGGACGTCCTTCCGAGAAGGAAATATTATCAAGCCGTTTGATTGACCGGACCATTCGTCCCATGTTTCCAAAAGGTTACATGAATGAAACACAAATTATTTGTTTTGTAATTTCTTCTGATGGAGAGAATGACGCTGATGTTTTAGGTGGCGTCGGAGCCTCAGCCGCTTTGACGTTGTCAGATGTTCCTTTTGATGGACCGATTGCAGAGGTTCGTGTCGGACGTGTTGACGGTGAATTGATTGTTAATCCTACAGTCACTGAGCTCGAAGATTCGGAAATAGACTTAGTTATCGGTGGTACGATTGATAGCGTTGCAATGGTTGAAGGTGAGATGAGTGAGGTTTCAGAAAGTGAAATGCTCGAAGCTATTCAATACGGTCATGAAGCCATTAAAAAGCTCTGTCAATTTCAATTAGAACTGAGAAATGAATTCGGAAAAGAAAAACGTGAGTTTGTTCCGGAAGAACCGGAAGAAGAACTTATCGAGAAAGTAAAAGAGATCATCGGTGATCGTTTTTATGAAATTTCAAAAGCTCAGTTAGAAAAGAAAGAATATGGTAATCAGATCAATGAGGTCGTTACTGAGGTTCTTGAAGCATTAGAAGAAGAGTATCCTGAACGAGAAGGCGACATTTCCGAAATTTGTCATGATCTTCAAAAAGATATTTTAAGAAATCTCATTCTTGAAGAAAAAATTCGAATAGACGGTCGAAATACTGATGAAATTCGTCCTATTTGGACGCAAGTTGGATATTTACCCCGTACTCACGGTTCTTCAATCTTTACACGTGGTGAAACACAAGCGCTTGTTACTGTGACATTAGGCACTAAAAGAGATGAACAAAGTGTCGATACATTATTCGATACCGAACCCAAGCATTTCATGCTGAATTATAACTTCCCTCCATTTTGTGTTGGCGAAGCAAAATTCCTGAGAGGTCCGGGGCGTCGCGAAATTGGTCATGGTCATCTTGCCGAACGCGCATTAAAGATAATGATGCCAACTCAGGAAGATTTCGGGTATACCATTCGTGTTGTTTCCGATATTTTGGAATCCAATGGTTCTTCTTCGATGGCTTCCGTTTGCGGTGGTTCCATGGCATTGATGGACGCTGGTGTACCACTGAAAAAACCAGTAGCCGGTATTGCCATGGGATTGATAAAAGGGGAAGATAAAACTGTTATTCTTTCCGATATCCAGGGTCAGGAGGATCACATGGGCGATATGGACTTTAAAGTAACCGGTACAACGGAAGGTATTACCGCTTGTCAAATGGATATCAAAGTAAAAGGTATTTCGAATGAAGTGATGAAACAAGCACTGGAACAAGCTAAAAAAGGCCGTCTCTTCATTCTGACCAAAATGGCCGAATCTATTTCTGTACCTCGCGCTGAATTGTCGAAATATGCACCGGCATTCACAAGAATGGAAATTGACGGCGATCAAATTGGCGCGTTAATTGGTCCGGGCGGTAAAATCATTCAGGGAATTCAAAAGGAAACCAATACCGAAATCAATATTGAAGAAGAAGGAAATAAAGGTATTGTTACGATTGCCGCAATGAGTGGTGAAGAAGCGGAAGAAGCCGTTAAGATGATTAAAGCTATTGTCGGTAAGCTTGAAGAAGGAGAGGTGTACGAAGGTACCGTACGTTCCATAAAGGATTACGGAGCTTTTGTAGAGATTATGCCTGGTAAAGACGGATTATTGCACATTTCCGAAATCGATCATAAACATATCAGAAGTGTTCGTGACGTTCTGCAGGAAGGCGACATCATAAAGGTAAAACTTCTGAAGATTGAAGATGGTGGCAAATTACGCCTTTCCAGAAAAGCACTGATCCCCAAAGAGGAAGAAAAAGAATAAGTATTTATATTAATATGTTAATTTAAAGCGCCAATCATTGAGATGGCGCTTTTTTTTATCAACTTATATTGTAAAATATTTGAAGAAGTAAGTTAGAGTCAAATGGAGAAATTAAGTAAGCTGGATAATCTTAACAAAACGACATTGCCATCAGGATTAAGGATCGTTTCGGAACATATCGATAGTGTTCGAAGTATTTCTGTGGGAGTCTGGGTCAAGACGGGTAGCCGGCACGAAGCTGAGAAAGTAGCCGGAATCACTCATTTCCTGGAACATATGTTATTTAAAGGAACGAAAAAAAGAACGGCATTTGATATTTCATCAAGTATTGAAGCGGCCGGAGGGATGTTAAATGCATTTACATCATCTGAATATACGTGTTATTATGTCAGATGTCTGGATACAGAATTGGATACCGCTCTTGATGTTTTATCTGACATGGTTATGAATTCTCAATTTCCGGATGAGGAGATCGTTAAAGAGAAAAAAGTGGTCATCGAAGAGATGAAAATGTACCGTGACAGTCCGGAGGATTTTGTATTTGAGGAATTTGAAGCACAGGTATTTGAGAATCATCCGTTGGGCCGACCTATCATAGGTTATGAATCAACAGTCTCAGCTTTGCAGAGAACTGATCTGTTTGATTACATGGGCATACGATACCAGCCTTGGAATATCATTGTAGCCGTTGCCGGCAATGTTGAGCATGAGCAGGTTTTAAAATTATCGGAACACCTGTTTTCGAGTGAAAATAAAGGACGTGAAGAAGATGGAAAGAGCATTATGACTCCATATATTCCGCAAAAGAAAATATTAAAGCGTCCCATTGAGCAAACCCATTATATACTGGGAAAACGATCGATTTCATCAAGTGATGATAATCGATACAAATTATTGCTAATGCAAACCATTTTGAGTGGCGGAATGAGTTCCCGGTTGCATCAGAATATCAGAGAAAAGTATGGTTACTGTTATGCCATTCAGGCTTTCATTCAATCTTTTAAAGATACGGGGATGTTTGGCGTTTATATTGGTACGGATAAAGAGTACCTGGATCATGTTAAAGAATTGATTCTCAAAGAATTCGATGAAATACGTCAGAACAAAATCCCGAAAAAAGAGTTGGCTGAGGCAAAATCCCAGCTTAAGGGTAAATTACTTTTATCACAGGAAAGTATGAGTAATCGGATGACACGCCTTGCAAAAAGCGAAATAATTTTCGATCGTTATCTGACACTCGATGAATTGATCAAGCACATCGATGAGGTTACAGCAGATGATGTTCGTGATTTCGCTCAAAAATTTCTCATTGATGATGATTTGACAGAAACTATTTTATTACCCGAAAAAAAGAACTGATCACAAAATATTATTAAAAATGACTGTTTCGTTTATCAAGAATTTATCTGATCACGATGAAGAGACTGTAACGCTGAAGGGATGGGTATATAATCAACGTTCCAGCAAAAAATTAGTGTTCACCATTATGAGAGACGGCACCGGATTGTGTCAATGTGTGACTTCCAAAGACGAAGTCTCTGTAAAAATTTGGGAGGATGTTTCTTCACTCACACAAGAAAGCTCCGCAAAAATAACAGGTAAGATTGTAAAAGACGACCGGAGTGTCGGAGGATATGAATTGCACGTTACAGATGTTGAGGTTGTACAGATCTCGAATAATTATCCCATCACGCCAAAAGAACACGGGGTCGATTTTCTTATGGATCACCGACATCTCTGGCTACGTAGTCAAAAACAATGGGCGGCTATGCAGATTCGGAATGAGATCATTTATTCCATCCATACCTTTTTCCAGGAAAGAGGTTTTATGCAGATGGATGCTCCCATTTTCACAGGTAATGCCGCTGAGGGAACCACAACTCTTTTTGAAACCAATTATTTCGATCAGCCTGCTTATCTGACGCAATCGGGTCAGCTTTATGCAGAAGCCATGGCCATGGCACATGGCTTAGTCTACACTTTCGGACCAACATTTCGGGCTGAGAAAAGCAAAACACGTCGTCACCTGACCGAATTTTGGATGATTGAGCCGGAAATGGCCTTTTATGATCTGAATATGGATATGGAACTGGCCGAAGATATGATTTCATATATCGTTCAGCGTGTCCTGAAAAACAAGAAGTATCAATTGGAAGTTTTGGAACGCGATACAACGATGCTTGAAAAAGTAAAAGCGCCTTTTCCCCGAATTTCATACAGCGATGCGGTTGATCTCCTGAAGAGTGATAAAATCAAAGATATGCTCGATGAAATGGAATCGTCCAGACAAGAAGAAAAAGAAAAGCTGGATCAGGAACGCAGTGATCTTGAAAGTGAATATGGTCAGGCTAAAAAAGGGCGTAAATATCAGATTGATCATCGGACCAAAGAAATTCATAATCGTTTGGAACAGATCGATGAAGACTTGAGAAATATTCCAACATGGCGCGAATCTGCGTTGAATTTTACGTGGGGTGAAGATTTTGGGGGAAGTGATGAGACCATCCTGACCATGCAGTTTGATCAGCCCGTTATGGTTCATCGTTATCCAGCCGAAGTAAAAGCTTTTTATATGAAACGTGATCCTGACGATAATCGCCTGGCATTAGCTGTTGATGTATTGGCACCGGAAGGATATGGAGAGATCATCGGTGGATCACAACGTGAAGACGATCTGGATGTTCTCTTAAAAGCAATTAAAAAGCATAATTTACCGGAAGAAGCCTTTAAATGGTATATCGACCTGCGTCGTTATGGATCCGTGCCACATTCCGGCTTCGGACTTGGTTTGGAACGTACAGTGGCATGGATTTGTGGTTTGGAACATGTTCGGGAGACGATACCATTTCCACGTTTGCTGGGTCGTTTATATCCATAAGTTAACGAGAAAATAAATATAATCTGTTTAAATCTGCGGAAATCCTTGACTAAATAGTTTTTTACTTTGGCGAAGAAAACAAGCATAGAAATATTTAAAGGTTTGGTAACTGAATTGAAATCAAACAGTGCCAAACCGATCTATTTTTGTTGTGGAGAAGAAGTCTTTTTCATGGATCGCATTCAGGAATCGGTGGTATCCCGGGTTCCGGAATCGGAGAGAGACTTTAACCTTGATATTATGTACGGACAGGATACAAATGTTGATCGTATTTTATCTATAATCCGGAGTTTCCCGATGATGGCTGAAAAGAGAGTGGTATTGATTCGGGATTTCTTTGGTTTGTCGCAACTCCGGGAACAGGCAGATGACAAACCCGGTAGCCTGGATGATTTGATTCCCTATCTTGAAAATCCCAATCCGAGTACCTTATTGGTATTGATGGATGAAAAAAAGCCGAATGGTAACACCCGGTTTGGCAAAGCTGTTAAAAAAAATAAAAATGTTGGATATTACGAATTCAACTCGGTTCCCGAATATCGATTACCGGAATGGATTGCCGAATGGGCTATGGTCAATCATAAAAAGCAATTTGATCCGGTTGCGGCTCAATATTTAGCTCAATTTGTGGGGGACAATCTTCTTCAGCTTACTTCGGAGATCGACAAACTATGTACGTATAAAAAAGAAGGGGAACCTATCACCCAACAAGATATACGTGAATTGGTTGGCATTTCAAAAGATTACACTATTTTTGAGCTGAAAGATGCTATAATAAAGCGGGATACAGCAAAATCACTCTTTATAGCCGATCAGATATTACGTATGTCCGATTCCATAACGGGAGAAGTGATTAAAAGTGTCGGTTTCTTCTATAGTATGTATTCCAACATCTGGCAGATATTACGCTTAAAAGAACGCGGTCTTAGCCCTGATCAAATTCAAAGTAAAATTGGGATTTCGAGTAGGTTTTATTTCAATAATCTAATGAGTGATGCCCGTTCGTACAGGATACAAGATATGGCATTAATATTTGAAGCTTTATTAGATGCCGACAAAGCGATAAAAGGATTCAGCAAAATGGATCCCTCTTCGATCTTCTTTTTTATGATCAAAAGAATTACCCGGTAAATTACTACAAATTAATAGGTTCACAAGGGTAGGGACATTGCATGCAACGTCCCTACCCTTGTGATATCAGGTAATAACGAAGTAAATACGGCCCGTCTTCAGCATTATATTTCCTTTCCTGGATTTTTATAAACTATTCCGAAAATCATTTCATGCTTGATTGGCCAAATATAAATAACGTGAATTCGATCTTATTATAGACTTATTCTGTTTCATATTCATGTTTCGAAGATCTCTCACGCAAAAGCGGGTTCGAGATTTCGCCTATGAATGATTTTTTTTAAATATCAACATCATCTTCGCCCATTCGCGTCATTTCAACCGTAGGGAGAAATCTTCAAAGTAAAATATTCATTTCAAGACACTGTTTTGAGTAGATTTTATCTCGAACTCACGTTAGTGACTCCTTTAAATAGAGGAAACAAGACGATATTAAGAAATACAGTATAAGATAAAGGCTTGCATTAGAATACAGATAATATTACTATCAACAATAACTTACGTCTAATGGAGGTTGTGAATGTCGAAGAAAAGTATACCTGTACTACTGCTATTATTTTGTGTAGCCTTTTTTTATAGTTGTAAAAATAGCAGAAACACGCATTCTTCAAGATCAGGTAAGCCGAACATCATCATTTTATTTACAGATGATATGGGTTATGGCGATTTACAGGATTATGGAAATCCCAATATCCGAACACCCAATATTGATAGATTGGCTGATGAAGGAATACGATTTACTTCATATGAAGCTGCTCCCTGGTGTGTACCGTCACGTGCGGAATTAATGACCGGTGAATATATTCCCCGTCTTCATTTTGGCGGCGGGACCGGTGCCGGCGGACATGGTGGTTTATCTGATAGTGTGCTGACGTTAGCTGAAGGACTTAAAAGGGCTGGGTATGCAACAGGTATGGCAGGGAAATGGCATTTAGGTTATGATCCGAAAAAATATTTACCCACCAATCGCGGATTCGATTCGTGGCTTGGATTACCATATTCCAATGATTATAAAAAACCGTACGTGCAGACCGATGTGCCTTTGGTTATGTATCGAGATACAACGGTTGTTGAATATCCTGTAAATGAAGATTCGTTAACCATTAAGTATACGCACGAGGCGATTCGTTTTATTACTGATCATAGCCATGGCAAGCAGCCATTTTTCTTCTACTTAGCCTATAATATGCCGCATTTACCTATTCACACAACGACTCAATTCCTGGGAAAATCAGGTGCTGGATTGTATGGTGATGTTGTTGAGACTATCGATTGGAGTGTAGGTAAAGTTATGCAAACCTTAAAAAATGAGCATCTCGCAAACAATACGATTGTCTTTTTTGCTTCTGATAATGGTCCCTGGAATAATGCCCCGCCTCGTATGTTTCGTGTACCCCAAACACCACCCAAAGGTGAGCATTGGGATTTACGCGGACCCAACAAACACTGGTTTACAGGCTCTTCAGGTCCTTTAAGAGGCTCAAAGCATACGAGCTGGGAAGGTGGAACACGTGTTCCTGCTATGATCAGATGGCCCGGTCACATTGAACCAGACCAGGTTTCCAGTGAATTGGTCACTAATTTAGATATGTTCCGAACATTTTTGACCGTAGGGGATGGTCACTTGCCAGATTATCCTCTTGATGGATATAATATGCTTCCTTTTTTTACGGGCAAATCCCGAAAATCACCGAGAAAAGAGTATGCATATTTTCTTCATGGAAAATTTACAGCACTCAGGGTCGGTAAGTGGAAACTGAAAATCAATGATAAATATCCCGAGTTATATAACTTGCAGGTAGATGTTTCAGAAAAATATAATGTGGCTGATTCTCATCCTGATATTGTCCATTCATTAAGACAAAAAATGGATTCTATTGCCACCAGATTGGGAATGAATGGTATGACGTTTCATTCGTTTTAATCAATGGTATAAATTCTTTACCGATCAGACCTTAGAAAAATCGACGTTAAGAATTTGAACGAATGTAACATTAAGAAAAAAATCTATACCGCGTGGTAACTGAAATCAAGTCAGTTCCGTTATGGAGCATTAGATTTTTAGTGGAATGGAGGCAAATTTAGCCTATTTTTTGTCAGCCATTGATTTTAAGTTACTTTTTATCAGTGAAAAGTAACCTAATGAATTAGGGAAATGTAATTCATGAGCCATATAGCACCATTCAACAAAAATTCTAAGCATGAACTCAAGTTATGGGGACTTGATTTTGTAATCCCTCCAAACTTCTTCATTCATCATCAAAATCCTTTTTAATCCTATAAATCGAATTCCTTGTTTCTTTACTGAATTGATCAACTTCATCATCACTAATCAGATCTTCTCCGTAAAACATCATCAATTGTAATTTGGCTTTGGAACGAGCAAATCCATCGAACATTTGAGCTAAGTTCTTATCACGATTTCGCATGAGCTTATAAATTTTAAGATATCGTTCGTGTGAACTTTTCTCATTATCACCAATAATATTATTCACATCATTCAGAACCTGGTCACAATATCTTTTTAAAGCTAAAGGCCGTAAATTTTTAAATTTTTTCCAATCAGATTCAGGAATTTGGTCAAACATAACAATACTTTAGTAAGTTGTTAATTAATTTTGGTTGTTTATTCATAAATGGTAATATTATTTCCAGAAAAATTATTGGGAAAAGTGTACGATCCTTTTTACAATCCTTCATTAATATGCTAATAATTTCTGTAATGTATTTTCAAATCGAGAATTAGCTAAATAACTCGATTCGAGTGGGCCGGCTGTTGGGACAGGAGTATCAAGGGATGCACATCTCATAACAGGAGCATCAAGGAACTCAAAACAATGTTCATTGATCAATGCGGAAATTTCACTCATAGGTCCCATCGTCAAATTCGGTTCCTGTAATAACAAAATTTTATTTGTTTTTTGAGCAGATTGTTTGATCGTTTCCAGATCAATCGGAATCAGGGTACGGAGGTCTAAGACTTCCAATTCGACATTTTTATCTTCCGAATAGGTATGGGCTAATTGTAATGCCCATTGAAGTCCCAAGCCATACGTTATGATTGTCGCATCTTTTCCTATTTTGCGTATTTTCGCTTTCCCCAACGGTTCATACGAAACTTTGTCAGGAGTCTCTGCTTTTATACTTCGATAAAGCTTTTTATGCTCGAAAAATAAAACCGGATTGGGATCCTGTAACGCACTGTAAATTAATATCTGAGCATCTTCAACCGTACCGGGAACGACAATCTTCAAGCCCGGATGTTGCATAAACCATCCTTCCGGAGAAGCCGAATGAAAAGGTCCCGCACCAACACCACCGCCACTAGGACACCGAATGGTCACATTGACAGGTGGTGACCAACGATAATGTGATTTCGCCAGGTTATTGACGATTTGATTATATCCACAGGTGATGAAATCCGAAAACTGCATTTCAACAACCGGTTTGAATCCTTCAAGAGCCAACCCATAAGCGGCACCTAAAGTACCGGATTCGATGATTGGTGTATTCCGGATGCGATCTTTACCATATTTCTCAAAGAAACCTTTGGAGACTTTAAAAACACCGCCATATTCCGCAATATCCTGTCCCATCATCAAAAAGGATTCATCTTCATCAAAAGCCTGTTCTAAACTGTTTTGAATGGCATCAATAAATCTTTTAGTTGATACGGACTTTGATTTAAATTCAGATCTGTTTTTATTAGGCAACGGAGCCCATATAGCGTTTGTTTCTCGTTCCTCATCGGGTTCTGGAAATGGAGCATCAAGTGCTTTTTGTAAATCATCTTGAAAGGATAGATCCACTTCATCATAAATCTCATCAATTGATTTTTGCTCAATAAGTTCATTTTCAACGAGCCATTTTTCCATTTGCAGGATGGGATCCTTTTTTCTCCATTCATCAAATAATTTCTGAGGAACATACGCCGTACCGGATGCTTCTTCATGACCACGCATCCTAAATGTTTTAGCCTCAATCATAAGAGGCTTCCCACTCTCAAGAACTCTTTCCCGGCCGTAAGAAACGGCATCCATTACTTCAAAAATATTATTACCATCGATTTTGAGTCCTTCGATACCATAACCTTTTGCTCTGTCTACCAGATCATCACAGGCAAATTGTTCACTAATCGGGGTAGAAAGGCCATAGCCATTGTTTTCAACTAAAAAAATAACCGGTAATTCCCAAACAGATGCTAAATTAATCGATTCATGAAAATCTCCTTCGCTGGAAGCTCCATCACCGGAGAAGCTGAGAGCAACAAAGCCGGCATCCTTCATTTTTGAGGCGAGAGCCAAACCGTCCGCCACGGGCATCATTGCTGCTAAATGGGAGATCATGCCAACAATACGATGATCAAGAGTTCCAAAATGGAAAGAGCGTTCTCTCCCTTTGGAGAATCCGTCTTTTTTCCCTAATAATTGACAAAAAAGCTCATATAAGGGTACTTTTCGGGTTGTAAATACACCAAGATTTCGATGCATTGGCAGAATATAATCTTCATTGAAAACGGATAAAGTAGCGCCCACAGCAATAGCCTCTTGTCCTATGCCGGAAAACCACTTACTGATTTTGTTTTGGCGTAACAATTTCAGCATTTTTTCTTCAATTCGGCGGGGGAGGAGTAAACTTTTGTATAATTCAAGCGCCTCTTGTTGAGATAATTTATTTTTAGTTGTAATCATCTATTTAATTAGAATAATTTCTATTTTATGAGGATTATAAATTTATAGAGAAAAAGATTATTAATTGAATTTTTAAAAAATATTGAACTGTTTTAAATATAAACACGTTTCATCAATACAAGTTCATTTAGCATAATTTATTCAGGAGTAAGTTATTTTTTTAACATAATAATTCCCAATTATCTTATATTTGGTAAATTATTTTTAATGAGAGTGATTGTTTGAGATATTATAAGACTTATTTGTTTATTAATCAGATGTTTATGTGTTGTAAATATTGAAGTGGCAAAGTTGCAAAATAGTAGACGTTTCTGGAATTTAAAAAAAGTCAACCTGGATGCGACCACATGCAATTTCGGTATACTATCGAAATTACACGTAGAGTTGCATTTTTTCATATATAACATCGGAACCAATAAATGTTACCGGATTTTCAACAATTAAACTTTTTATATGAAAGTATATAGGGTAAATGAAAGCATTAGGAAGACAAATACTAGTTGAGTATTACGATTGTGATACGGAAGTCATCAACGACGTTGCTGAAGTTGAAAAAATCTTGTTAGTAGGCACCAAAAAGTCGAAAGCAAGTATCATTTCTCACAATTTTCATAAATTTAGTCCTCATGGTGTAAGCGGTACAGTTGTCATTGCAGAATCTCATGTAGCGATACATACGTGGCCGGAATATGGTTATGCCGCTGTAGATATTTTCACCTGCGGGGATACGATCGATCCCTGGGTCATTCAGGAACATCT
>DATFMK010000586.1:0-5763 GCA_035267005.1 Balneolales bacterium | reverse complement strand
CACTCAAAAGCGTCATCTCGAACCCGATTTTTGGGTGTGAGATCTCACAAACGTTAATAAAAGGTAAACAGCTAATATTTAGCACTTATGATTAAATCGAACTCGCGTTACTATTTATGAAAAATAAGAGCTTTAAATAATTATTAAGGAGAGAACAATGGCTACCAAACAATGGGCAATCGGAGTTGATCTTGGAGGAACAAAAATTGAAGCCGCTTTGGTCAATGGTAATGGTGTAATAGAACACCGCGTTCGTGTAAAAACCGATGTAAAAGATGGAGTGAAATCCATACAGAAACAACTCGTACAAGTTGTCAGACAGGTTCTTGAAGATAAGAAGGAAACAGAACCTGTTGGCGTGGGCATTGGTGTTGCCGGACAGATAGAAAAAGATACCGGGAAGGTAATTTATGCCCCTAATCTTAACTGGTCGGATGTTCCTCTGAAAGAAAATATTGAAAACGGATTAAAGCTACCTGTTGATGTCATTAACGATGTCCGTGCTGCAGCCTGGGGCGAATGGCTGCATGGTTCGGGAAAAAACAGCAGCGATATGGTGTGTGTATTTGTCGGAACCGGTATCGGTGGCGGTATTGTCAGTGGCGGCAGAATGTTGACGGGACATAGTAACAGCGCAGGTGAAATTGGCCATATGACCATTTCTGTCGACGGACCAAAATGTCACTGCGGAAACCGTGGTTGTTTTGAAGCGTTAGCCGGTGGCTGGGCCATTGCTCAACGAGCTCAAAATATGTTACAGGAAGAAAAATATCATAATTCAGCCATTATCGAAAAAGCATCAGGAAACATGGAAGATATCACAGCAAAAATGGTTGTTGAGTCTTACCACGAGGGAGATGCCGCAGCTAATCACTTAATGAGCAAAGTCACTAACGACCTCGCTTCAGGCTTAATAAGCATGGTAAATGCGTTTAATCCTGAATATTTGGTGCTCGGCGGTGGGGTTATTGAGGGAATGCCTGAAATGATTGACCGGGTAAAAAGCATTATAAAAGAGAGAGCATTAAAAGTCTCAACAAAAGATCTAAAAGTCGTACCTGCAGATTTACATAACGATTCCGGCGTTATCGGTGCAGCGGCTTTGGCCATGCAGTTATTCAACAATAAAAAATAAAACGTATTACGGTAATCACATTATGAAAATTGGAATTGCAACAGATCATGGCGGTTTTGATCTCAAGACTGTTATAGAACATTATTTAAAATCTAAAAGTTATGAGATCGAGGATTTTGGCGCTTATGAGCTGAATCCCGGCGATGATTATCCGGATTACATCATTCCGTTGGCTGAAGCAGTGGCATCCGGTGAAGTGGAACGCGGTATTGCTATTTGTGGCAGCGGAGTCGGAGCATCCATAACCGCAAACAAAATTGAAGGCGTACGAGCCGCCCTGATTCATGATATTTTTTCTGCACATCAGGGCGTTGAAGATGATAACATGAATATTATTTGTTTTGGTGGACGAGTTACGGGTCCATCACTTGCGAAAGAATTAGTTGATGCCTTTTTGAAAGCAGAATTTAGTGGACAAGAAAGACATTTAAGAAGAATTAGAAAAGTCAAAGATTATAAAAGGAGTTAATTTTATGAATAACAATCCTTTAAACAAAGTACGGAAATTAGATCAAAGTATTTGGCTGGATTTCATCCGACGTGGTATTTTAGTGAACGGAGATCTGAAGAAATTGATTGATGAAGATAGCCTCCGTGGCGTCACATCGAATCCGGCAATATTTGAAAAAGCTATTGACAACAGCAACGATTATGACGATGCCATAGACCTCTTGGTCATGGCTGGTAAATCGCCGGATGAAGTGTACGAAGCCCTTACTATTGAAGACGTACAACAGGCTACGGATCTATTCCGCTCCGTCTATGACAAGTCTGATGGTACCGACGGCTTTGTGAGCCTGGAGGTCTCCCCTCATCTGGCGCATGACACTGAAAAAACGATAGAGGAAGCACGTCGTCTTTGGAAAAAAGTTGACCGCCCGAATGTGATGATAAAAGTACCAGGTACACAGGAAGGACTTCCCGCTATCCGGCAGCTGATCAGCGAAGGCGTAAATATCAACGTAACGTTGTTATTCGGTTTAGATCGGTATCGAAAAGTAACCGAAGCCTATCTATCGGGACTGGAAGACCGTCTGGAACAAAATAAACCTATTAATAGTATCGCATCGGTCGCCAGCTTTTTCCTAAGCCGGATTGATGTCATGGTTGATCCCATGTTTGAAGATATCATGCAGAATGGTTCTGATGAAAATGCGAAAATGGCTGAAAAGCTGCACGGTCAGGTCGCTATTGCCAGTGCCAAACAGGCTTATCAAATTTTTAAAGATGAATTCGCTAAAGATCGCTTTAAAAAACTCAATAAAAAAGGGGCAAACGTTCAGCGTCTTTTATGGGCAAGTACCAGCACCAAAAATCCGGATTATAGCGATGTGAAATACGTCGAGGCGTTGATTGGTCCTCAAACGGTGAATACCATTCCGATGGAAACACTCGATGCCTACCGGGATCACGGAAATCCTGAATTGAGCCTCGAAAAAGGACTCGAAGATGCAGTAGAAGCGTTCAAAATGCTTCATAAACTGAATATCGATATTGATGATGTAACACAAAAATTGGAAGATGAAGGTGTTGATAAATTTATCAAACCTTTCGATCAGCTCATGGATACCTTACAGGAAAAATGTAATGTTGAGCCTGAAGTTTCGCTAAATAATATGGATCTGTCTATGGGATCTGTCGATGAAGCGGTACAATCCCAAATGGGGAAAATGCAGAATGATTCTTTTCTAAATAGATTCTGGGAAAAGGATCCAACCTTATGGAAAGAAGATAAATCCGATGCCGAAATCATTAAAAATGCGATGGGCTGGATTGATGTATCCGAACACATGATCAAAGCCATTCCTCGTCTTGAACAATTCCGTAATGAAGTAAAAAAGGATGGAATCAAGCAAGTGGTACATATGGGAATGGGAGGAAGCAGCCTAGCCCCATTGGTTTTTGCCGAAACGTTATCTGTAGGTGAAAACGGACTTCCTGTTCAAGTTCTCGACACCACGGATCCGGCTACTATTGATAAGATTGAACATTCGATATCTCCGGATGAAACCCTATTTATTGTTGCCAGTAAATCCGGTTCAACTGCTGAACCCATCGCCTTTTATGAATATTTTTACAATAAAGTAAAAAACCGATTGGGCGATAAAGCAGGCCGGCATTTTGCAGCCATAACCGATCCGGGTTCCCCACTTACCGATATTGCAAGAGAGAAAAATTTCAGACACATCTTTCTGAACTTTGAAGATATTGGCGGACGTTATTCGGCTCTCTCCTATTTCGGACTGGTCCCTGCCGCTTTGATGGATATCGATCTGGGAGATTTACTTAAACAGGTCCTTTCCATGCAGAATGCGTGCAGAAAAACTCCCGATATAAAAGCCAATCCGGGTTTCAGCCTGGGTGCTGCTATCGGTGAGTTAGCTTTAAATCACGGACGGAATAAATTAACGTTCCTCACGACTCCTTCGCTCACATCTTTAGGTATGTGGCTGGAACAACTTCTTGCAGAAAGCACTGGTAAAGAAGGAAAAGGAATTCTGCCGGTTGCCGGTGAAACATTAATGTCACCCGAAAATTATAGTGACGATCGTATATTTGTTGATATCCATCTGGATTCGGAAAAGAGTAAAGATCACACGGAAGGCATTAATGCTTTAGAAAAAGCCGGACATCCGGTCATTCATATCCAATTGAATGATGCATCTGATCTGGTTCAGGAATTTTACAGATGGGAGATCGCAACGGCTGTAGCCGGAGCTACTATTGGTATAAATGCATTTAACCAGCCTAATGTTCAGGAAAGCAAGGATAACACCAATCGGTTGATCAAAGAGGTCAGTGACAAAGGTAAATTACCTGATACACAACCATCTGTTACCGATGAACCCCTCTCTTTCTACACTTCGGGTAATCCTGACGACAGTAAATCAGCAATCATGAATTTACTTAATACGGTAGAATCCGGTGATTATCTCTCAATTCAGGCTTATCTCACGGAAAACGAGAAAACCGACCAAAATCTGCAGCAGATACGTAATCAGCTGCAAGAAAAGCTAAAGATAGCTACAACAGTAGGTTATGGCCCCCGGTTTCTGCATTCTACCGGACAATTTCACAAAGGTGGTCCGAATACCGGTATATTTATTCAGTTAACATCAGAAGATACCATCGATTGTAATTTACCGGGTCGTTCTTATTCCTTTGGAATATTCAAAAAAGCACAGGCCTTGGGAGACCTGGAAGCATTACGTAAACATGATCGTAGAGTCATCAGTATTGATTTAGGTAAATCAGTCGATGAAGGATTAAAAAAACTGAATTCACTTATTTCCGAAGTTCTGGATAAAGAATCACTAACATTGTCATGATGTTTAAAGCAAGTCCAAACCGGGCTTGCTTTTCTTTTATCCCATAAGGAACTGGATGACCAATCCGGTATGTAACAGTAGGCCGTATTATGAATACTATTTAAGTCGATATCTGATCATTTGACCTTGGATAATTTATTAAGCCTGTTCAGAGATTGGGTCAGGTGGTTTGAGTAGTGAAATTATATTATCTCGAAAAAAATTATTAATCCAAAAATCATTAGCAGCTATGTCTAAAGTATTTATTAACACTCTTTTTATTGACATTGGTGGAGTTTTACTTACCAATGGATGGGATCACACTGCCCGCAGAAGGGCGGTTGAGATGTTTGACCTGGATTATGAAGAAGTCGATGAACGACATCATCTCACCTTCGACACCTACGAACAAGGTAAATTGAGTCTGGACGACTACCTCTCAAGAGTAATATTCTATCAAAACAGAATTTTTACCCGGGATGAATTTAAGGATTTTATGTTTTCCCAATCCAAGCCCTATGATAACATGATCAATTATGTTCGAAACCTGAAACAACAGTTCGGGCTTAAAGTGGTAGCCGTAAGTAATGAAGGGCGGGAACTGAATAATTATCGCATCAGTCATTTTAAGTTGAATGAATTTATCGATGCGTTTGTGTCCTCTTCTTACGTTCATTACAGAAAGCCAGATAAAGATATTTATAGAATGGCGCTCGATATCGCCCAGGTTACCCCGGAGAAATCGCTCTATCTGGATGATCGTGAGATGTTCGTACAGGTAGCGAATACGATGGGGATCAGAGGTATCCATCACAAAGGTTATAAAAACACGTGTACTACATTGTCTGAAATGGGTTTACACCTCGAAGGCAAATAAATAAAATTTAAATATAGGTATTATTATGAGTAAGGAAGAATATGATATTGGAATGATCGGCCTGGGTGTCATGGGACGCAACCTGGTCTTGAATATGGCCGATCACAAATTTTCAGTAATTGGACTTGACAAAGACAAGGATAAAGTTGACGCACTCAAGAAAGAATCCGGAGATCACGACGTAACGGCCGTTCAATCACTTGATGAATTCATCAGCAAATTGAAAGAGCCACGCGCCGTAATGATGCTGGTACCGGCCGGTGATCCGGTTGATGCCGTCATCAATGAGCTCGTCCCGGTTTTGGAAAAGGGTGATTTAATCATTGATGGTGGAAATTCCCATTTCACCGACACCAATCTCAGATTGGAACAGCTTGGGAAAAAAGGAATTCATTTCATCGGTGTTGGAATTTCCGGTGGAGAAAAAGGCGCGCGATTTGGTC
>DATFMK010000585.1:0-4503 GCA_035267005.1 Balneolales bacterium | reverse complement strand
ATGCGAACAGATAATCGGAAGTAGTACTATAGTCCCCGCAAAGGCAGAACTTGTTTAACAACCGGATACTTCACACATTCATCGAACCGGAAGAAGAGTTATTGGTGGCGGCAGGCACCTGCAGCGCCTCCTATCCCAACTTCAGATGATAGTTGCGCAACCGTTTTAGTTTAATAGGTTTAAATTGATTTGGTAATGAAGCACAAGCCTTTGAGAAAAAGGTTTAATTAGTTCAGAAAATTCGTAGATATTTTGAACTAAAGGGAATTGATGGTTTGAAAATCCAGTATACAAAAAAGCGGGATTGCGGATAACGTCAGGTAATCCCAAATATTTTCAAGCCTCAAAATTGCATGTTACTCCAACTAACAACAAGTTTTCGAAGCCTGAAAATTTTTGTGATATCCTTTTTTTGAGATGATGACACTCACATCTGGTGCCGCCATGATTCAGCCGATATGAACTCAAAATCCATTTTGGATATCGGTTTGTAATCCAAACTTTTTAGGGTAAATCCTGCCTATGGATTCGCTCTTTTTATTTCTTCGAAGCCGCATTTTTCGGGACTTCAATTTGACACCAGATTTAAAAATACGATAGGGTTCATATATCCATTTGGTATCTGCAATAATCAGTTCAATTTCAAAAGTTTGGATTATCTCAATATACATGCAACTACAGCCATACAAGAACTCCATATTGGAAAAACACGCCGGATAACATGTAACCTGATTGTAAAGCCTCTATTTAACAGCGTTAAGCCGCTGCTTGTGATACAAAAAGTCACCCACAAATTAAAAGCATTGAAACTATTATTTTTTGTGGTAATATTTATTTGATAGCTATGGTTCGCTATCCCCCTTCTTTTTAACTCCTTTTTGGTGGGCGGCTCTTCCCCCCGAGCCGCCCAAACCTTTTCAAAAATTTGATTTTTTTATTTTTTATGATAAAATTTAATAAGTAGTCATGGGGGCTACTAGAAATATTTAACCCTGATTGATGGGTGACTCTCCGGGCAGAGTCACCCATTTCCTTTTTTGCCCACCCATACCCGCGCTGCCCTCAGATAGGCGAAATTAGGTTGGGATGCCAGTATTTGATGATATCAAAGATTTCTTTACTATTCTCAAACTTGTGATACCAACATATCCACACTTTTGAGTACGGCAATTCATTTGTGATATCCATTTTTACCCCGATTTTGGTCGGGGTTTTTTATTGCCAAATTTGGATATCTGCAATATTGGTGAAGTTGAGGTATTCTCAATATATCAAGGTTGCTGATGTTTCCCAAATTTGTGATAAATACTGATCTATTTTTTCAGATAAGCATCAATTTAGATTAAATGATAACTCTAACCCATTCAAGAATCCAAATAAAAGCACAAATCTAATACGTTTTTATTAGATCCCTCTAATGCCCAACGACAATTTTGTAATACTTTTCTAAATCACCATCAATCTTATTTATCAGAAAAAATCATACAGATGCCGTATTGCAATTTGCTGCTTTATATGCACGTGATACTGTTGCTGATATGTGTATCAACATAATTCCTTCATTTTGGGAAAACCAAAAAGCTTTGAATTATTGCACTGAAAATCCTCAGCTTTAGACTTTAGAAACTCAAAAGGAAGGGGGGAAGATGGAAGGGGCATATAAGTTCCTGCAGCTTACATTGCTCGGGCTAATAGTTGGGATTTTAATTATCCTGCTCACCCAGTTCAACTATTGGGCTTATGATATTAAAATGACCATACGGAATTCTATTGTTTACCAAAATAATGAAAAAGTAAGACAGTTTTTGGAGAAAAATAGAAAGCAACCACCCACGTTTACAAAACCGAAAGCACCAAAACACAAAATTTAAATTGGCGGCATAAATTCAATTTTAAAATCTGGGGGGATATTCAAATGAAGAAAAGAGATTTTTTAGCTGGAATGTGTTGCGGGTTTTTTATTGCAAGGGTGGGTGAATTGAACATATCCAACGTATCTCAGATCATTTCAGTTGCATTGGTCGTTTTAGCTCTTAGTTCAGTATGGGAGTGGATCAAAAACGCGTCAACTAAAATTACAAACAGAAACATTGCTATGAAGCGCTTGCCAAAATATTCTTGAGTTTGACAAACCCTAAGGGGTTTATAAACTAATGATCAGAAATATAATTGGTGATCTAAAATTATGTTTTTTGAAGCAACAAATTATTGGAAAGGGAACTTATGGTGGCTAAAAAACTTTTAACACTTGTTTTTGCAATGAGTCTGTTAAGCCAAACAGGATTAAGTTGGGGGGAAAATTATGATTTTAGATATACGACATGGGGTATGACCCAAAATGATGTGATTGTGGCTGAAGAAAAAATGGATCCAGTTGAACGCAGTGAGAATATAATTACGTTTAAAACTCAAACATTGAATAGAAATGTATTGCTGCACTATCTATTCGTTCAAGATAAACTTGTCGGAGCAATATATAAATTAGATGATAATTATATAAATTCAGGCAATTTCATAAAAGCCTATAATGAATTTAAACAAAAAGTTACGGAAAAGTATGGGCCTCCAAGCAAGGAATCCACGAATTGGCTGAATGCTACTTATAAAAATAATCGCAAAAAATGGGGACTTGCCCTTAGTTTAGGACACATAGAATATGTGACAAATTGGAAAACTCAAAATACAACGATAGAATGTAGCTTACGAGAACAAAACTATAACCTTATATGTCTATTGGAATATTGGAGCGTGGAACACTCCCATCTTTTAAAAGAGGCTGAAAAAGAGGTTAAAATCGATTATTTTTAAATTTCTTCTGCCGATCAAATATTCTTGCTGGAGGGCTTATGTCAAAACCTAAAGCTCATTTCTCATAATGAGAGGTACAGTTTTGTTTTTTTCAGGGAGAAAATCACTTTGGAATAATTCCAATGGAAATTGTTCATAACCCGGCGATTACTGCAGAGGGGCTATGGAAGAAATTACAATTTTTTTGACTTCTCCAATCTTTTGGTTCTGTACTGGTGTCTTGGCAATAATTTTCAATATTGCCTTTTTTCTGATAGTCGGACGCACTGAAACCGAAAAATATATTCGATTGGCAACCCTTTTGGCTACCTTTGGTTTAGTAATTGTTGGGGTATGGTATAGCTATGAAACAAGGGGATTAAAAATCACAGCAGAGAAGCAAATTAAAGAGCTTCAAAATCAATTTCGGATATCCAATGTGCCTGGACTATTCCTTTCTGTTATTCACAAAGATAAAGTTATAAAATTAATTGAGGAAGGAAAAATTACACAGAAGTCTGGGAAAGTAACATACAGCAAAGAGAAACTGACAGAGGTTTTAAAATATTACGTCTTGTTGGAGAATGTTAGCCAACAAATAGCTTACGAGGTCCGTTTATATTTATTTAGAGCTGATATTAAAAGTTTTATGCGATCCCCATCTTTTAAGGTATATGTAAAACCCGATAAACCTGAAGCTATGTACCTTATTGATGAAACAGGTAATTATATTGATGAAACTAAATTGATCGAAGAGGTAAACGAAAATTATGGGCTTGAGTTGTATTCTCTAAAAGATTATTTAAAAAATCGGAATATAAATTGCTTGCTATTATTTTATAAGGATATTCAAGGTTACACATATTTACGCACAAGACACTTTTTATATAACAAGCAGAACAATCTTATGCAGGGAGAAATAAACTTTTATGAATTTAAATTGTAAGTTATCTAATCAAATCCTAATAGTATGACCCCGTCAAATTTGCGCTTTGGCACCACATTTAATCATTCTGACCCAACTACGCCTATATTTATTAGTGGACAAACATTTTTTGAAATATCTGTTAAAAATCAAATGAATAGACACTTTACAAACCTGTTGATATCTCCATATCTGTATCCCATCGAAATAATTTCAAATTGTGATATCAGCTTTATATCCTAACTGTAAAATTTATGTACCTATCTTGCGGTCTGCGATTGTATATTAGCCATACGATACCCACATTTTGGCTAAAGTTTATAAATCGGCTATGCATCTAACCTTCTGTAAAAATTCACCTTCTGTTCTCTAATCTCAAATTTTTTTAAATTTTTTGTTTGCTGCTTAACAAAAATTAATCCAGCTTTTTACATTGACAATGTTAACATCTATGTTAACATTTTGCTGTGATGCGGAAAATATTATTCTACGAGACAAAATCGGGACAGAAACCAATAGAGGATTTTCTTGATCAGCTTCCAGCAAAAACAGCTCAAAAAGTAGCATGGGTATTGAAGCTTATTGAAGATTTTGAACGTGTGCCATCAAAGTATTTTAAAAAGATGGTAAACACTGCAGATCTTTGGGAAGTCAGGGCTGCCTCGGGATCAAATATTTTCCGGCTGATTGGATTTTTTGATGGCCCTAATCTAGTAATTTTGGCTCATGCTTTTCAAAAGAAAACCCAAAAAACACCCAAGCGGGCCATTCAAGTTGCCGAAGAAAGGAAA
>DATFMK010000584.1:0-2526 GCA_035267005.1 Balneolales bacterium | reverse complement strand
TCGTTGCGTTGTTCGAATCGATTTATGTCTCATCCATCTTTGAACAGTGTATATAGGTACCCCGGCACGCAGGAGTTCAATACAACACGTATGGCGCAGAGAATGTAGTTTGATTTCATCTCTGTCGGGAAGAGCTATTCGAAGGTATTTTTTGAATTGTTTACTTGTTCTGCTTTTATCTTTTCTACCAAAAAGCCGATCCGAAGGATCGTCCCTGAGTTTCAAATACTTTTGAGCAATTCTTATTAAAGGTTTTACGTCTTTTATTGGTAATACATTTTTTTGTTTTGTTTTAGTTGAAAAGGTTTTTGAGCCAATATGTATCTCCCAGGTATCGATATTAATGTCTTCTACTCGCAGATTTAATGTTTCACCTATTCTCATACCGCTATACCGCTGCCAGTTTATCAGATCAATTAACCATAATGAGTTCTTTTCTTTTGTCTGAAATCCTAACTTTATATCCTTAGTCACTTGATCACTGATCGTTTGTATGATTTTATCAATTTCAGTAGGACTGAGATAATTGATACCTTCAGACTGTTCGTCGTCTCTGTTATAAATTTTAAGTGTTGAGACCTTTAGGTTGAGCAATTCTTCTCTATTTAACCAATTGACAAACGTGTTGAGACGCTTCAGATAAGATTTCTTGGATTCATAAGCCAAGTTGTCCCGGTTTATAAAAGCGTTAATCTTATCGTGGGTAAGATCACGTAAAGGTAAATTATTACCAATAAAATCCAAGAATCTATTTAATATGTAAGTATTCGACTCTGCCGTGTGCGTTCGCCAATCCTCTTTTGTCTTGTATGACAAAAAAGTTTGGAGGGCTTCATTGACTGTTGTAATCTTTGGGGGTTCTTCTTCATGAAAGGATACGGCTTCCAACCAGGGATCGTAATTTCCTAAAGCATATTCGTCTTCCAGACGAACTTTAAGTTTCAGAGCTATATTTTTCTTAGTGGTTTTTAAGGCTACTCGTTTACGGTTTGGAGTTTTGCTATTATCGTAAAATTGCAAATAATAGTGGTTCGCTTGTTTGATCAATGTGGCCATTCTTGTTCTCCATTCGATTATATGAAGAACAGGCCATATAACAACTTTTGTTATATAACTGCTATAAAAGTTTTTTGAGGATTCAAGACTTTTACTTTTAAACTCTCCAAATTGTTAATTATAAGCTCATTAGGCTCGATTTTATTAGGAATCAGTTGGTTTAGAGCACCTGCCTTACAAGCAGGGGGTCATAGGTTCGAGTCCTATATCACCCACTCCAGAAAGCCTTTGAATAGCAATGTATTGTGCTGTTTGAGGGCTTTTTTGGTTTTGGGGCTTTTCTATTGGGGAAATCGCTATGGGACAGGTGAAATTGGTTCTACATATTATAGAAGTTTATTAATTAGGAATGAATATGAACTTCAAGTATTAAGTATATCTCATTTTAAAATATGGACTGGTTATATATCCGTAGACGTGCCATGAAGATATATAGTGGTTTTGATGAGTGAATGAATACAAAAGGTTAAAAATAGAATTAAGCCATATAGCAAACTTTTCATGTTGGATATGGTCAGTCCTAAAGTGATTTAAAAATAAATGATCGGACTGTGTATCCAATAAATTTAAATGGGATATCTTTCAAATTTTACGTAACACTTCGTAACATTACGATTCCTTTTTCACCATCTATTAATGGTCATATTACACATGACATAGAATTACCGGTGTGTAGTTTTATAAAATCCTTTTAATCAATTAGCTCGAGGTTAATCTTAATAGTGAATGCATTAATTCCGGTGATAGGTCATGAATATCCTCGAACCGCAAATATATCTATGAATTCATTAGTTGGTCTCGCAGAGAATTTAGTGATATCCAGAGAATATGAATTTTGTACATGTATATCTTTTTAAATCTTAAAAAAAACTGGAATCCTACAATAAAATTTATTAACTAAAAATCGTTAGTAGAAATTTCTTAGAAAATTACTTATGAGGGGCATGAAAATACGTATTCATCTATCATCTAATAAAGAAGCGGTTCCCTATAACTATGCCCATCGATTATCTAGTGTATTTCATCATTGGCTTGGACCTAATAAAATACATGATGTAATGAGCCTATATTCTATAGGGTGGCTACAGGGAGGTCAATCTGCAGCAGGTTCCCTGCACTTTCCACGAGGTGCCCGGTGGGAAATCGGAATTTGGCAGGACGAAGTGGCAGAAAAATTAATCCAGGGACTCTTACTTAAACCGATGGTATTATTTGGTATGCGAGTGAGACGTGTAGATCGAGTTGAAGAACCTGATTTTAGTAAAGGCCAATTCCGTTTTTGGGCTGGAAGCCCGATAATACTAAGAAAAGTAGAGGATGATTATAGTCGCACTTTTGTATGCTATGATAAACCGAATGAGTCTTCATCAATAATGACGCGTATTCTTCATAAAAAGATGAAAGAGGCGGGTATAAAAGAGCAAACAGCTAAAATGAAATTTGATGAACGGTTTGATAAGCCCAAGACTA
>DATFMK010000583.1:0-3714 GCA_035267005.1 Balneolales bacterium | reverse complement strand
GTATTACTTCTTATTGGTTACGTGAATCATTCGGGTTAAAGTAGAGGCATTTCATGAATTACCCCTACTAATTATCACTGCTTATTAATTTTGACCTTTAAAATCCTGTTTTCCCACTATTATTCCCATATCCGGTCAATTCTACATATCCATTTCCATTTACCGTTTTTTTATTCATTTGACCGCTTACTTTTACAGCACCTTCCCAATATTTTACGCTTACTTTTAGTTCCTGATTATCGATATATGGTTTGATCTTCAAATTAATGCCTTTAGATGGCACTTTAAGATTCCACCCTGATGGATATACTGTTTTTGTCGCTGAACTTTTCCAATGCCCCAAAACTTTAAGTGTAACACTTCCATAAGGTAATATAATCGAAGAGCCATCGGGTTTGACCAATTTACCACAACTTGTGGTATCAGGCTGACCATTCTTTTTCCTTAATTGATAATACATTAGATCCCATCCATTATTCAACTGAACGGAAAACCAATCCCAGCCGCTTTGATCTTTTTCTAACATGTTCGTTCCCCACTCCCGGTCCATCCAACTCAAACCACTCACTTTAAATGAATTTCCATTAACATGAACATCCCCCTTAGTTTTGAGACGGGTCAGGGAATAATAATAAGAGGCATTGCCAGACTTGGATCCTTTTTGACTCAATCCATGGTTTCCTTCCAGCACCGGTGGTTTCTCACTGTTTAGATATAGATTTAATGAAATATCATTTTCTTTGGCAGTTAAATGCATTTTGGGTATTCGCTCCGTATCTCCTTTAACCTGCCAGTTTTCCAGCCAAATATGAAATGGTGAAGATTGTGCACCAGCCAGACCCAAAGCATGCCGGCTGAATTGTTGAAAAGCGAAGAATTTGTCATTTTTGACGTCTGTTAGGGCAAGATGTGCCATATAAAATTGATGAGTCGCCCAGTCAGATTTTGAATGATTACGACCTGGCTTTAATCCTATTCTGAATAATGTAAACTGATATCCAAAAGGTCTTCCATCTTTAGTCGTAAGATTTCCAGTATAATACCACCATTCATTCTTATAGGCGGGATGTGGACCATTATCCTTTGGAAAATGAAACGTTCGAATAGTCTTAGCTTTCTTAAAGCCCGTCGTATCGGAAGCACCTAAAGCATTGGAAACTTCATAATAATTAGCTTGACCTGCCTGACTATCAGATCGTTTCCAGACAAAATATCCCCATATGCCAAGCGACACAATAAATAAGATTATAAATAGTACGACAAATTTAATCTTCAAATTTTATCCTCCCCATTTATTCTTCTCTTAATGATACGGCTGGAGATATGTTCGCCATTCGAATAGACGGATAAAATCCGGCTAATAGTGCAGCAAATATGGCTAGTAAAAATGCATCCCAAAGCACCGGCATCGGAATGATAAACTGGAAAGTCCATCCAAACGAACGCTGATTGATTATATAAATAAGAACGACAGCCAGTACAATACCGGTTGGAATTGCCATAATACCCGCAATAAATCCCATTAGTCCGGTTTCTGTGGTAATGACCGACCAGATCTGTCTTGGTGTGAAACCTATGGCTCTCATTACTCCCAGTTCCCGCATTTTTTCGAGCTCCAGAGCCATTAATGCTCCAAAAACACCAACAAAAGCTACCCCTGCTACCAGAAATTGCAAAACGGTCGTAATTTTGAACGTCCGGTCAAATACGTTAAGTGACTTCTCTCTTAACATTTTATTCGATCGAATATTTAATTGTTGGGAGACTCCCGCTTTCTTTTGCATATCCTTTATTACCGAATTAATATTTTTCCCATTTTTCACATAATACGAGGCCCCTGATATCCGATATTTTGTCCAATAATTTCGATAATCATGAAGAGACATCATTATTGTACCTTCACTTGAACCATAATCATAATAAATACCGGCTACCTTAAACTTTTGTGTACCTGCTGGTGTCTTAAGTGCTAATGGACTCCCCGGTTTTAATTTTTTTCTGAAAGATAATGGTTCGGAAATGATCACATATCCCCCTTCCTTAAATTTTTTCCAGATTTCATTTCTTTTGCCATATTTAAAAGAATAAGATGAATAAGCCTGTGACGGTAATTTGACCACGGCTAGTTGCATCTTTCCCTTTCCCGACAAAACAGTGTATCTGCCAATTGTCCCATAAGCTTTAATAGCTGGAATTTCCGCCAATTTATGAACAGTTGTTGAATCCATATAGGCATCGGGATGATTGGAAACGAGGGATGGAGCCGACACATATATATCAGCTTGTAATGTTGTGGAAAGCCACTGTACCAAAGTCTGACGAAAGCTATGAACCATGATGCCCAAACCAACCATCGCCGAAACGGCGACCATGAGGGAGGCGATCGCTATGGAAGTACGGCTAAGCTGACTACTCACATTTTGTGCAGCCATACTTCCGGATATTCCCATCATTTTTCTTAAAACAGGCTTTATCCCTTTCATGCCCCAAACCACTACGAAAGGGATCAGAAATGAAAAGCCCAGAATGATAAACAACATGGCTATATAACTAATACCGATGCTGTCGGTTGGAATCAATAAGATACCACTCCCTGAAGCCAACAACACTATCCCCAGAATAGAATACAAGGGAAGTTTTTCTCTGATTTTTTTCTCTGTTGAAGATCGCTTTAAAACCGCACCAGGTGTCGTTTTAGTAGCTTCGTAAGCCGGAAATAAAGCAGCTCCCATCGTTGCTAAAATTCCCAAAGACACCGCTTTAACAATGGTAAAGACCGAGATATGTAACTGTCTGACCGATAATACATAATACAAATCATTTATTGTTTGGGTGACCATGTGTACCAGTTCACCAGCGAGAATGATTCCCAGGAAAAACCCGATTCCCGTACCAATTACACCTATCAGGAAAGCTTCTCCTGCAATCTGCCAAAAAATTTGGCTTCGTGTCATTCCCAGCGTTCGGAGACGACCTATCAGTTCATGGCGTTGTACAACTGAAAATGTCATGATATTGTAAATTAGAAACATCCCCACTACCAAACCGAGCATACTCAGTGCTGAAAGATTCAGATTAAATGCACTTGTCAATTTTTCAATCGTTTTTTTACTCTCGCTTGCCGGCTGTAATGTTATTCCCGAAGGAATGATTTGTGATAGTTTCTTGCGTAGTTGATTCCCCTTTTTACCATTAGGTAAGATGAGATCAATATGCGACAATGTATGATTCCGACCTGTAAGCTTTTGAGCTGTGCTGATATCCGTCACCATCAAATTGCGGATCACTTCCCGGTTGAAACCACTGCTTGGATTTAATAGTCCGATTACCTTCACACGATAATCATGCATCCCTATTTTGACGGTTAATAAATCCCCTATTGTTACGCTCATATCCTGAGCTGTTCCTTTTGCCAATAAAACAGTATTACCACCAGCGATGAAATTAGATAAACTAAATGATGATTTTCCCCTCACATTGCCCAAATACGGTCGAAAGGGAGGTTCAAAAAAAGGATCAACGCCTAATAAATGGAAATCACGCCCCGGATACCCTTTTATCGTAACATACGATTCAACCACAGGCGCTACTTTTTTAACAGAACCTTTCAATTTTATAACACGAAACACGGAATCCGGAACTCCCATACTTCCCCCCACAATCTGATCGGTAGCTCTGCCCGTCACACTTTTTGACGATAAATCAAAAGCCTGT
>DATFMK010000582.1:0-4465 GCA_035267005.1 Balneolales bacterium | reverse complement strand
GATGTGATATATAATCTACAAATCCATTTTTGCGAAATCTTGCTTCGGGTTGTGTCTCTCCCGGACCTTCAATCATACCTACCGTTTCATACCCTTGTTGTTTAAAATGTTCGGCAACCAGTGAAGCTCCACGATACGCATCAAATGTTATGGTATCGATAACAGGTTGAGCATTATTAGAGCAGGAAATCACAGGAAAATCTATAGGAGTATTCTTCAGTATCTTTATATAATCATCAGTTTGTAATCCGGGGGTGAAGAGAACTGCAGCCGAATATCCTTTTAAGTTTAATTTATTAATGAAAGTATCAATCTGATCAGATAAACTTAATAATCCAATGTTTATATTCCGTTTATTAGCTGAACTTAAAAATCCATTGAAAAATGAAGTGTAAAATTCTCCGGTATGAAATTGAGTTACGATAGCAATAAATAAATCTTTTCTACTTTTTTGATATCGTAAAATTTTCGAAACAGGATAATTTAACCTCTGAGCCGCTTCTAAAACAGTTCGTTCGTTCTCTTTACTAACTTTCCCATTACCGCGTAATGTCCGCGAAATAGTAGATATAGAAAACCCTGTTTCTTTAGCTATATCACTTAATGTTACTTTCATTAATAATTAATATTACATTTTACAGCTGAAATAATTAATGGAAGGCTATGCAAAACCGTTCTTTTGCCCAATCTCCGCATTTTCACGACTTCGAAATCCTCAAATCCCGAAAGCATTCGGGTTGCTGCGGTCCCGAAGTGGCTCAGGCTTTGATATTGAACAAAATCCCCGGGTTCTGCAAAGCCTTCTAATGAACCATCACAATTTTATCTTAATAATGCTTTTATCGTCTTTTACAATATTGTGAAGTATTGACAAGAATAGTCTAAATAAAGTTTTGGTACAAGTTAAGAGAATATTAAGTTAGTGGCTGTGTATTCAGGCAAATGGATCCACCTATAAAGGATGTATACTTATATAACATATTCGCTAATTTAAGTCAAAGAAAGGTTGCCTTATTTTTGATTTATTTTCACCGTTTCATTGTCTGATAATAATCAACTTTATCAAATCTTTATGTACCCTATTTATTTACTAAATATAATAACTTTTTATAATTAATTGCTCCTTAACCCTCCTGCTTCATTTTTAGGCACCCAAACTATAGCTCTCTTCAAATTCCGTTTATGAATTAATCCAATAAAATAATAGCATAGAAAAACAATCATCATGCACAAAGAATCTGATTGAAGGTGTTCTAATTTATTTTAAATTAAATCTCACCATGAGAAACTGTATTTTTTATAAATATTGTATAATTCACTGTTTTAATAAACCATACACCACAACCTGATTTGAAAAAGTCGGCAGATAGACATGTCCGTTGGCTATGGTGGGAGATGCGAATTTTGCGAAATTACCTGCATCATCACGACTACGATTCTGATGATTATTCCATAGTTCTTTGGAGACATCATTGGCATCAAAAGCTCTTAAAATACCGGGACTGACCGAATGTTCCGCATCTCCACTTGCGGCATAGGTTACCCATACAATCCCTGTTCCATCTTTAGATCCATCGGAGGAAACCGAAATATTCGCTCCATTTTGTCCATGCGGACCGTTGACATTTGAAACGATTTCATTGTTTTTTTCGAGTAAGTATGAGTCAGAATTATATGGTATTGCTCGAAACTTGTCATTTTCTGACCATACATATATAAATGCTTTGGAGCTGCCTTTGTAATAGGCCGGCTGACTATGCAGATTTGCTGTGGAATCTAAAAATACGGTTTGCTGTATGTTGTTGGAAGAAGACTGATACCCCCCCATATTATCCTTATTCAATAAATACAAATATCCGTCTTTACCACCTGTCAAATAATAATTTGAATTTGGAATTAAAAATGCTCCCATTCCTCCATAATCCAGATCACCATGATTGAGTTGTTTATAACTGAATGGAGTGAAATAACTTTCTACCGTAAAAGTCGATCCGGATGGTCTTAATTTCATGGCACTTTCAGCCCGATTCGTCGGGTTGGCAGGATTGCCATTGAGTCCCACTGATCCATTTCCAGCCACATCATATAAATTGCCTTGACCATCTGCAGCCATCCCCATGCCGCTTTCCCAAAGTCCACCGTCATAACCATCAGGAGTATCATTGTACACAATATCCTGCTTCAGGGTAGCTGCATTATAACCTAATATCCAACCGTGAAAAGGTCCCCAATCGCAATGCGATGAATAGGTTACATAAACGATACCATTTACTAACGTTAAAGCCTGTCGCTGATTTTGTCTCTCCGGATCAAAAGATATTACGTTGTCTGAAGTTCCGGCTCCATTACCAGATACGGTGGCGTCAATCTTTACGGGACTGCCGGATTCTTCATTTCCATTCATGATATTAACAGCGTGCAGATGCTGCTCAAAAATGGTTCCATCCGTACTACGCGTGACAAAATAGATGGTTTTTGTTTTTGCATCAATTACCGGTGTACCTACAATACCAATGTTTAAACTAAAATCGGTATAATGTCCGCCACAGGCCCCATTTAAATCGGTATTTCTGGGCGGGTGCATCCCCGGTTCCGTATAATTTCTATTCCAGTAAAGCTTACCCGTATCCCCATCAAAAGCATAAAGGCTATTATTTACCGTAGCAACATAAACTACATTATGTAATCCGTTATCGATGTATAAATTACCGGCAACTAAGGGTTGCGCATAAACCTGATCATCAACCAATAACGTAAACTGCCTTCCAAATTGTTTTTCACTAACATTGGTTGTGTTTAACAAAGTCTCATGATCATTCCAGCCGTCACGAGTGTTATTATTGTGCTGGGTTAAAACGGATATATGCTGGGGATTAGATGTATTATTTTCAGAAATTTTTCTTTTACAGGTGGTACCTAATAAAAGAAGTATCACCAGGAATAAGTATCTTCTTTGCATTGTGAATCACATGATAATAATTGGATGAAAAAGCGAAATTGTAATGGTAAGCCATAACAATATGGAAGCTTCATTTTTTGAACCTCAAAATCGCTAAAGTTTAGAATGATTTCTCTCTTACCTCACAAACCATTTTTCAGTAGAGAAATCTCAAAAATATATGTTGTAAGATACATATTTTTTTAGTTTATGAAATCGCTTACACCGAATTCTTTTGGGAAGGTGGGTGTATGATACTTTTTTAATTGTTTGTATTTAATAATACTTCTGCCCTCACCCTGAATTGAATCGAGTTCAATTCTGTCCCTCTCCCCGGGGGAGAGGGATTTAGGGTGAGGGCAGCATTTTTTGCTGAAAATAAACGTCATAAAAAAATATAATGGAACTTTATAAATACATAGCCAACAATAAAGATATCATTAAGGGTCTTTTTTATAATAACAAAATAAGATTTACTCAACCTTGGGCTTTGAACGATCCACTTGAATTTAATCCGATTATCACTACAAATAATGTGGATGATATTTATTCTCATTATGACTTTGATGGGGTTGATTTATATAGTCTTGTACAATTTTACAGACTTGGAATGATTGAGCCTTTCATAAATAAATTTGGCATTTTATCTCTAACAGAAAATTCGGAATCTTTTGATATGTGGAATATTTATGCCAATGGGCACAAAGGATTCTGTTTGGGCTTTAAAGATAATTTTATGCAACATCCTTATTTGATAAATAAGAATAATCATTCATATAAATTAGAAAAAGTAAATTATGTAGACGATTTTTCAATCAATATTAATGAACTAGGTGATGAAAATACTCCAATAGATAAAGAAGCTTTATTTCAAAAATTATTTTTTAATAAGTCGTCGAGATGGTGTCATGAAAATGAATCTCGTATAGTCAGACCACTTTCTGATTCTAATGATTATATAGGTCCCATTTCAGAGCATGTTCATCGTGATGAAAGACTTTATTTATTTGAATTCTCTCTGGATTGGATTGATTCGATTGCTTTTGGGGCTCATATGTCGTATGAGAATAAAAAATGCATTTTAGATGCTTGTGAACAATCCGAAATAATTTTCTTTCAGGCTTACATAATCAGAAATATTGAAGATGAAAATGGCAGAATGGGAAAGGTAGAATATTTCAAAATTGGCAAAGCTAATGGTAAAAATGCGAATGAGATTATACCAACATGGGAACCATATCATTTTTGTCAGGATAAAGAAGAGTGGAAATTACGAACGAATAAAAAAAGAATTAAAAGTTTAAGTGAATTACCTTATTTCAAAGGAAATGAGAGTAAAGTTATGAGTCAATATTATAAAGCGAAGAATCATTTTTAGGTAACCGATACCTTGTTCTCCACTTCGTCCCTCTCCCTGAATTGAACTGAAGTTCCAGTCGGTCCCTCTCCCCCGGGGAGAGGGACCGAATGGAACTTAAGTTCAATTCAGGGTGAGGGACGAAGTGAAGAACAAGGTATTGGGCACCT
>DATFMK010000581.1:0-2075 GCA_035267005.1 Balneolales bacterium | reverse complement strand
AATTCAATTATTGGATTCCAAAGGTCTACTTATCAGGGTAAATATAATAATAAAAGTAAGTTAGAGATATGGATCTTCAGAAAACCAAGTTTTGAAATGAATAATTTACTCCATAGCTGTCCAAAACGTTTTTGAGATTTAAAAATAATATTTAATCGGTTTATTTAGGACAGATTATTTAATATTTGAACGATCAATCCCCCAATGAAATAAAACGCCCTAAAATCGTTTGGGAATAATTTTTTATTCATGGCGGTACAAAAACCGATAGCGTTCTCAGATCCGGTTTGACAAAGAGGTTAGGTAGATGGACCCCACTCCGGAAAAGCATGGAGTGGAACCAATCGATGATAGTTCCAATATTTGGATCTAAAATATGAGACGATTCCATTTAAAAATCGATAACGTAAGTGACATCATAATGAACATTTGTTGATGGGCTCCACCTAAATGGTGGGGTCCATCTAAGAAAGGCTAGAAACGACTCACCCGAATTATTCACGTTACCATGAAAAGCCCAAAATAGTTGGGCAATGCAATAGCTTTTTTATTAACGTTTTGGACAGATCTGGATTTAGATCTTAAAATTTGAATTAAAGACAAGGAAAAGACCTGTCCAGTTTTGTAAAACCTGACAGGTCGCTATGAAATGTGCCTTATTATATTCCAAGATCCGCAACGTTTCATTTCTTTGAGGATCTCATTCCATTCTTATCCAAACCTCACGTTAACCTAATATCAATCGAAAATAATCGTTTTCCTGCCCATCACAAGAATACGATGCTCAACATGATATTGTAAAGCACGAGCGAGCACCAAACGCTCTAAGTCACGGCCTTTATGAATCAGATCATCTAATGTGTCCTTATGCGTTACCCTGATGATATCCTGTTCAATAATCGGTCCTCTGTCCAATTCCTCGGTTACATAATGACTTGTTGCACCAATAATTTTGACACCTCGTTCTAAAGCCTGTTTATAGGGGTTACCTCCCGCAAAAGCAGGTAAAAATGAATGATGAATATTTATAATCGTATCCGCATATTTTGAAACAAATTGTGGAGACAGTATTTGCATATACCGGGCAAGAACGATGGTATCAATACCAAATTCTGATAGTAAATGCAGTTCTTTGGACTCTTGCCCAGCTTTATTCTCCTTATTAATTGGGAAACAGTAGAATGGAATTTTATAATGATCAGCCAGAGGTTTTAAAGTATCATGATTGGAGATGATAAGAGGAATATCGTACGGGTAATCTTCAATACTATGCCGCCACAATATTTCCTGCAGACAATGATCGTATTTTGATGCAAAGATAGCTACGCGTAATCGCTCGTCACGAAATTTAATATCATAATTGGCATCAAATTGCTTAGCAAGTTTATCAAATTCCTGATGCAAATCGGAAGGGGGTATGGAAAAGTGATTTAAATCCCATACAATTCGTATGGAAAAAATCTTTTCAACCTGATCAACATGTTCATCCAGATCAATAATATTCCCGCCACGTTCATAGATAAAATTGGTAATTCTGGATACTAATCCGGTTTGATCGGGACAGGACAACAAAAGTATTGCTGATGAGCTTTTAGGTATCATTGGGCATATGAAAGTTTAGACTAATGCAGTTGTTAAATTCAAGGACAAAATCTAATAAATTAATTCAAACATCACAGTTAATTTTTTTTTAGAGAAGGCTTTGCAAAACCAGGTATTTTGTTCAATATCAAAGCCTGAGCGACTTCGGAACCGCAGTATCCCGAATGCTCATTGTCAAACATAACATATGAGCTTTCGGGATAAAAATGTGCATGAAACGTACAGTGGTACATTGATTAAGCATTTTTAAATTCAACGCAGAGCACGGCCAAATTTCGCAGCTCTTTCTAGTTTCCTCAAATTTGAGAAAATCTTTATTATTTTCAAATTATTGTTTTTAAAAATGTTATGTATTGTTTATTGTAGTATACGTGAATAATGCGGGTTAATGGTGATAATCAATTCTTCCAACAACTGAACTTTTTTTGTAAATATATAAAATCTCAAAAGTCGACATAAGACATAAAATTCAC
>DATFMK010000580.1:0-4244 GCA_035267005.1 Balneolales bacterium | reverse complement strand
TAATATTTCGTGGCTCAATCACGCGGCCTTTGGACTCCCTGTCTACGCTTCGTGCCGGCCTCTCGACCGACTACGCAAGACTCGGTTCCGGCAACTGGTTAGGCTTTACCGGACAGGATTGGGTACCTGAAGGCTTCCTGCAAAAGGTTTCAAAGAACATAATCGTTAATCCCCCTTTCATGGGCTTAACTTGGCGCAATAACCCGAATTATTCACGTAACCAATATGAAGTAATACATATTATATTGTAAATAAAGTAACTTATAAAAAATAAACTGATCCTCGATTTTGAGGACACTAAAAAAAACTGCGAAATTTGGCCGTGCTCTGCGTTGAATTTAAAAAAGCTTGATCAACGTACCAATGTACGTTTCAGGCACATTTTTAATCCCGAAAGCTTTCGGGACACGACTAAATTTCTTGGTGAATAATCCGGGTTAAAACAACGTCTTGGAATGAATATTTTACTTTGAAGATTTCTCCCTCCCGTCGAAATGACGAGGATGGGCGGATGATGTTCCTGTTTAAAAACATCACTCAAAGGTGTCATCTCGAATGCGCTTTTTGGATGAGAGATCTTCCAAACGTGGATATAAAACAAAATAAGTCTACAATTATATCAAGTTCACGTTAATTTACATCTTCCAAATTTCGCCTTGATCACGACTAAATTTCTTGGTGTATAATTCGGGTTAATACAAACCTCACATTTATGGGACAAATGTCCCATATCAACTAACGTTTATGGGCCAAAGTTTCTTAAAAATTTGAGACTGCTGTCTCATGAAATCCGCCTATAGTACTCCTATCTTAAATACTAGTAAAAACAAATAGAAACCAGGTTTACTTGTAATCAAGGAGTGGAGTATTATCATGCGTAGATTATTAGCTTTGTTTTATGGGATTATCAGCTATGTCGTTTTTCTGGGTTCTTTTCTGTATGCCATAGCTTTTATTGGAGATTTCGCAGTTCTCAAAACAATTAATACAGGAGTAGAGGGACCCATTGTGCTTTCATTAATCATTGACGCGGGTTTATTAAGTATTTTTGCCCTTCAGCACAGTATAATGGCCCGGCAGGGATTTAAGAAATGGTGGGCAAAATTCATTCCCAAGCCGATTGAACGCAGTACTTTTGTTTTGGCTTCCAGCCTTGCCCTTATTCTGATTTTCTGGCAATGGCGTCCGGTAAATGCTGTTATTTGGGATGTGGGAAACGGGGCCGCTCAAACTGTAATTTATGGAATTTATGCAGTGGGGTGGTTGATTGTATTGTTCGGAACCTTTCTGATCAACCATTTCAATTTATTCGGACTTCAGCAAGTCTATAGATATATGAGGAATCAGAAACCTCTCCCGCCGGAATTTAAAAAACCGTTCTTTTATAAAGTGGTTCGTCACCCTTTGATGTTTGGTTTTATCGTCGCTTTTTGGGCCACTCCCACAATGACGGTTGGACATCTTCTATTTTCCATAGCTACAACGGGATACATACTCGTTGCTATTCAATTAGAAGAACGTGATCTGGTTAGTTTTCATGGAGAAGATTACATCCGGTATCAACAGGAAGTCTCACAAATTATTCCTATGCCACCCCGAAAAGTAATGATAACCAACCCGGCACAAGAGAATTATACAGATTAAAAAATGATGAGCTTGATAGAAGAGCTGAACAGTAAACTCATTTTTAATTTCGCAATCACCATTGACAAATGGAGTTGAACTAATCATCAATCAAATCGATGATTTCGAGGTATTATTGCTTTAACACCACAAAATCGATGATCCGTTAACACGGATTATTCTTCAAACTATACTAAAAATCCAAAGGAGTACAAATATGCTTTTCCACATAACTTATAAAGTCACAACTAAAGATCGTGATGAAGTACAGGACCGATTCAGGAAAACCGGCGCTCAGCCTCCCGAAGGAGTACGATTACAAGGAAGATGGCATTCTGTTAATGGAAATAAGGGATTCATACTTGCCGAATCTTCCGATTTGCCAGCTATAGGCAAATGGGTACAGGAATGGTCTGATATGCTGAATTTTGATGTAACTCCTGTACTATCCGATGAACAGATCCTTCATGTGATTGAGGAGCAATCTCTCGCAAACGTTAAAGGACACTAACCGGATTATTCACCAAGAAATTTCGCTGTTCTTTTTAGGACCTCAACTTTGAGGGTAGTTCTATTTTTATAAATTTCTTTTTATCAAGAGGATAAGTATTGTTTCTTATCTTAAAGGTGAATAAATCGGATTAAACAAATAACCGGGAAATAACGCTCATGTTATTTTCCCGGTTATTATAATTTTAAATCTTATCGATAATCGATAATAAGTAAGTTCTTCTCATGACGCTGAAAAATCCTTAACCCGGATTATTTACGCAACCAACAAGAAATAAATACATATCATATTGTAAATTATTGTACTTAAAAAAATAAACCGATCCTCTATTTTGAGGACTCTAAAAAGAGCTGCGAAATTTAGCCTTGATCACGACTAAATTTCTTGGTGTATAATTCGGGTTAATAATAATTTTTCTCATGTATTTTTGTCTGTTTATCTTTCTTTGAATTTTAAAATTACTGGTAATTCAGACCTGTTGGATATCTTCCATTTTCTGCTTGCTTTTACGATTCATTTAGTTACATTTCTATTAGTGTCCTACTAACACTTGTGAGGTTTAATAATTTGACGTTAACTCTTAACCTGGTACGCTAATGGATCGCAGAACATTTTTAAAAAGCGCTTTTGCTTTGGGCGGAGCATCAATGTTAGGAAATAATATGATACCTCCTGCATGGGCAAAGTCTATTACAGCATCCGTTTCTCAATCTTCTTCCCCAAAATATTGGAAGCTGGCAAAAACGCCTCCAATGGGCTGGAATAGTTATGACACATATGGAGCGAGTGTCACGGAATCAGAATATCTGGCAAATGCCCGAGTATTACAGGAAAAATTACTTCCCTATGGATATCACTATGCTGTCATCGATTACTTATGGTTCGACCCATTTCATGCCCCAAAAGATATCATGGAAAAAAAGCCGACAGCGATCGATCGATATGGACGTTGTATTCCTGCGACCAATAAATTCCCCTCTGCAACTGGTGGAAAAGGATTTAAACCCGTATCGGATAAAATTCATGCTATGGGTCTCAAATTCGGTTTTCATATCATGCGGGGAATCCCTCGCGTTGCCGTTGAAAAAAATACGCCTATCGAGGGATCCTCCTTTCATGCAAAAGATGCGGCGGATACCAGTAGTATCTGCAAATGGAATAAAGACATGTACGGTGTTCGTGGAGATACCCCCGCCGGACAAGCTTATTATGATTCTCTGGCACGCCTTTATGCCAGCTGGGATACCCAGTTTATTAAAGTTGATGATTTATCGCGTCCCTATCATAAAGATGAAATTCATGCCATTAGAAATGCGCTCAATCGTTATGCTCCGGAAATTGTATTTAGCACTTCGCCAGGTGAAACGCCTGTAACGGAAGGAAAAGATATTGATCACCAAGCCAATATGTGGCGTATTACAAACGATTTTTGGGATAACTGGAAATCACTCAATCATACTTTTGAGGTTCTCCATAACTGGCAAGGATTCGGTGGCCCCGGACATTGGCCGGATTGTGATATGCTATGCCTCGGTCATATCGGATTACGCAGTATCGACGGACCTCGTTTTACCCGGTTTACCATGGATGAACAACGTACGGTAATGACCTTGTGGTCGCTTGCCCCTTCGCCTCTGATGCTTGGTGACAATTTAACCAGGTTAGATCCCTGGACACTGGAATTGATCAGTAATCCCGAAGCCCTGGCGGTCAATCAGGATCCGCTTGGAAAACAAGGGATACGGGTTGCCCAAACGGGGGATCTTGAAGTATGGGCCAAGGATTTGCATGATGGATCCAAGGCTGTTGGATTATTTAACAGGGGAAATGATAATCATAAAAATGCAACGGCCCATTGGTCCGATTTAAGTATAAAAGGACCACAAACGGTTCGGGATCTATGGGCTCATCGGGAATTAGGTGTTTTTGAGGATAGTTATACTTCTCACGTACCTGTCCACGGTGCGAAGCTTTTACGTATCGCCACCAAAATGTAGAATAGGACGGTAAAATTTATAAATACCTTGATTTAAAAAGAAAGGGATGGTAAACCGATACTGCTTGTCATCCCTTTTTTTTATTCCAACGAATTATACGGCTCATAACTCAA
>DATFMK010000579.1:0-4238 GCA_035267005.1 Balneolales bacterium | reverse complement strand
GTTCCTGTATGCAGCCCGAACAGCAGGTGCTTCCCCGCATGTACATTCATTTGATTTCGTGGAATTCAATCCGGATTTCGACCGGGACAATCAAACGGCCAAGATAACAGCGCTGACCATTTGGTATTGTTTTGCGGGATTGGCAGAGCGGCTTACATAGAACACGGACGATGCTGACAACGCAGACTACCGCGGAAAAATGTAACTACAGGATTTGTAGATATAAGATGCATATGTTAAGAGGTAAAAATGACTCGTCCGGAATAGGATGGTATTTCTACCAAAAATAGATGTATTTAAAAGGGTTTCTAATAGAGAATGACGAAATGAATTATGACTAATTTATGACAATAAATAATACGACATCCTTACTCATTAAAGAATTATTTACTATTAAGTGGCTTGAAATTAAGCGATCACCTTTTTTCCGAAAAAAAATTGTCAGTATAATATTTAATTCCATTGTATTCATAAATTTTATCTTCTTCTCTTTTTTCGGTGGGATATACATAAACCACATTCTTACAAGGTTATATCCAAACAAATCTCCTTATTCTGTCGTAAGTATCTATCTGCCCCTCATCATTGTAATCAGTGCCTTATTACGCATCTTTATCTTAAAAATAATGAATTGGGATATAAAGCCATTTCTTCATTGGCCGGTTTCTAAAAAGCGACTATCATTTATCTTCCTGTTCTTCAGTTTTTTCAATAAATACACCCTTCCTGTTTTATTATTTATAATATCATATACAATAGAATGGATCCAAGAAACACACAGCTTCCAAACGGCAATATTTTTTTGCTTGGTACAAATATATATACTTATTTTTTCCGAACTTTTTTCCTTAACAGTTGTAAAAAGCAGTCAGTTTAGGATCTCTATTTTTATATTTTTTTTGCTAAATATCTCGTTGTCTTATCTAATTACCTATCATTATCTTTACGCCGCAGGTTGGCTGACACCTATATTTTCCGTCATCAATATTTATTATATCATTACTAATCATAACGATTATTATCTACTATTTGAGAATCGGAAATACCCAAAATCGACATATCGAAAGTTTATCTATTTGAGTTTTTATAATGAAATAAATGTTAAACGGATTACACGAAATTCGATACTAATAAAAATGATGGTAATTTACGCTATCTGTATGATAGCAGGCTTAGTTACTATTCTTAATCATGTCAACCAGAGTGAAGATCCTTTTCGGTTAACATTGATGTTGATTTTTTTCTCAGGACATTTGACTTTCCTTTTAACTGTGGGTCATCTTTTCAACTGGGATTATAACTGGCGAGATTTTATATTTGCTAAACCTTTTTCACTATATAAATACGTCAAATCAAATGTTCTTTTTGCTATAATTTTATGTCTAATTCCATCTTTTATTTATTTAATCGCTTATATTGTATACAGCTTACCAATTTTTATATACCTGTCTTCATTTTGTCTATATATTATAATTATTAATTACATTTTAGCCTTTTCTTCGATTAAGAATTACCACTTTGTAAATCCTAATTATATAAGTCCATCTACATCAGATTTTAGACCTGGCCGGCTATTCTTTTTTATATTTTTTATCATTGCCGGTTATATCATTTATCTTTTTGATGGATCTGTGATAATTATTTCACATATGAATCTTTTACCCAGTCTTTTTTTCGGGGTCATTGGTATTGTGATGTTACTTTCCGCACCTGTCTGGTTCCGCATAATACTTCGATATTTAAAACAGAATAAATATAATATGTTCAGTAGGTAATGGTCATGATTCGTATTCAAAATCTCAGCAAATCCTATGGTGATTTTTTCCAACTGTCCATCCCGGAACTGATTATTCCTGATAGAAAAATTGTTGGCGTGGTTGGAAATAACGGAGCAGGAAAAACAACGCTCCTTCGTTGTATCCTCGATCTTGTTAAGGTCGATAACGGCTCTATTTTCATTAATGATTTTAAAGTCAATAAGAATGATCAATGGAAAATAATCACCGGTTCGTATCTTGATGAAAGTTTCTTGATAGACCATTTAACGGCCTTTGAATATTTTCGCATATCTGCCGAACTATATAAGGTTCCGGTCAACATTATGCAGGAACGCCTGAATTCTTACAGTAATTTTATCTCTTCACTGGACATGCAACATACCCTTATCCGCGATTTATCATCTGGTAATAAAAAGAAAACAGGATTGGTCTCAAACTTTATTGTTCAACCCTCCCTGTTTATCTTCGATGAACCATTCGCCGGTTTAGATCCATCATCCCGGAATCGGTTGAAATCCATATTGAAAACATTGCGGGAAAAGGAGAATATGACCATGTTGATTTCCAGTCATGATTTGGATTATATCTATGAAATCTGTGATGAAATTCTAGTACTTCAAAACGGAGCTGTCTCTCAAACGCTTAATCAAAAAGAACACAATCTTGAAGATCTTAAAAAGATATTTTAATGTTCCGGCAAATTACATCAATTCGACTCATTCCAGATTGAAGAAATGGTTTTATCATTATCCGATAAATGATGGATACGACCCAGTACCTTATCCTTTTATTGTAAATATTCAGGAGCCGGCCGGATACCACCAAGGCTCCTGATTATATACGGGTACTCCCCCATTTATTGTCCAGCTTCTTTTGCAGGATTATAATCTTATTTTTTTAAGGAGCATTCCACCCAAGTCAATCAATTCGTTTCTATTGTAAGCTATTATTGGATAGGGAAGTTGTTCTTAAACATACAATCGCTATCCTTTTTTATACTTGAATTAAAAAAAATATCAAAATACCTAACGGTTTTATTTAAATTAGCGAAGTTCTTAATTTTTATATATTTAAATATTGACACTTATATGTAAAATTAGTTAAAGTGATATATAATAGAGCTTTAACATAAATTTATTCTTGACATTCTATTCTGATATAGTTAGGATACTTAGTGTTAACTGAATTATTCACTTATCTAAAAGGTGGGCAAAATGAAAGAATTAACAATAGCCGAAATCGAAAACATTGAAGGTGGAAGTACTGAGTCAGTACTCTGTGGTGCTGCTTTTGCACAGTTTGGCTTATGGAATAGTCTCGCATTAGGATTAGCGGAAGTTTCACTTGGAACATCTTTGGCAGTTGGTATTGCAATTGACGCTGTAGGACTTGCTGTATGTTCCCAGGCATAAAAATATGAGGGTTTTAAGATGATTGACGAAAAATTAAAGAAAATCGGATTTGTCTTTTGGCTGTTAATTACCTTGGCGATTACATTTGTGTTTGCATTTTATTTTTATAGTGAGCAACAATATAGTCTATTGGTATTAGCATTTGGACCTTTTCTTGGTTTTCTGGGATATATATTAGGTTCTAGAGTCAAAGAAAAGCAACATTATTATCCGACAAACTTAATAGAATATACAGTTGAGAACATATTGTTTTTACTGTTATTTCTCTTATCAATCTTCTATTTAAAGAATTACTTAACTGTTAAGATTATGTTATTCATTATAATGACATCAGTAGGACTATTTAGTACCTATTCCATTGTCAAAGTATATAGCAGTAGCAGTAAATGATATTAATACCCATTTTACAATTATTGTTATATCATTCATAAAATGATGAATCATTAAACATAATCTCAGTAAATAGTAATTTTAAATATTAACCTTAATATAGTCACAAAAAATAAAATGAAGACATATACTTGTCTTCATTTTATTTTCTTCTTATTAGTACTATCTCTTTTAGTATTAAATGAATGTTTAATATATGCCTATTGAGATATGAACAGAACTCAATACAAATACATCCGCTTCTTTAAAACGCTATACGAGGCTAATAAAAGGGCCTCTTCCCCGATGTATAACCTGATAGCATGCCTTGGATTACTTATTGTTAGCATAATTTTAAAAAATCTTGGTTATAAAGGAATGGAAGGTCTTAGTTACGCTTTTGCGCTATGTACATTAATGATGCTTATTAAAGCCTCTTTCCATTACTACTGGAAGAGCAGGAAGCTGGAAAAAAAATTACAGAAGTTAAATAGACAAAACGATGTTTCATAACAAAAAACCGGCCATATTTATTTTATTGCTGGCCTTATGCGGAATAGCTTTTTATAGTATTTCCCCTGCATTTCATAAAGGGACAAGCCATTTTCTAGCCTCAATTATTGCTGCAGCCATTTTTTTATTTTTATTAATCGGCTATATGTTTGGTAATAAAATTACA
>DATFMK010000578.1:0-2434 GCA_035267005.1 Balneolales bacterium | reverse complement strand
ATTTGAGCAATTAAATTGAGGATTAGCTCATAATTTCTTTAGTTATTAAATAAGGTTACAAAACAATCCACAATTGTCTATTAATTAAAAGCTATAGCATATTTGAATTTCGATACCACACAAAACCAAGATAAAGAACGGGTTTTATTAGTTGGCCTTTACGGTCAGGATATCCATCGTGAGGAAGCCCGTGAACATCTTGATGAGTTAGAACGTCTTACCGATACTGCAGGCGGAATAACCATTCAAAAATTACTCCAAAAAAGATATAAACCCGATGCCGGATCCTATATCGGTAAGGGAAAGCTTAAAGAGCTTAGCAGTCTGGTTAAGCAGCATAAAGTCGATCTGGTTATTTTTGATGATGACCTGAGTTCGACACAAGTTCGCAATATTCAGAATAGTACGAATGCGAAGGTGATTGATCGCAGTGCTCTGATACTTGATATTTTCGCGTTTCGTGCTAAAACGGCCGCGGCTAAAGTTCAGGTTGAACTGGCTCAGCTGGAATATATGTTACCGCGACTGACACGGGCCTGGACTCACTTGTCCCGTCAAAAAGGTGGAATCGGTACAAAAGGTCCCGGTGAAACGCAGATCGAAACCGACCGCCGGATGATTGGCAAACGAATAGCGCTTTTAAAAGAAAAGCTGGAAAAGCTGAATAAACAGCGAATAACTCAGCGAAAAGGACGTTCTGATAAAACACGAATCGCTTTGGTCGGGTATACCAATGCGGGTAAGTCGACATTGATGAATGCTCTTACTGAAACCCGATTATTTGCTGAAGATCGCCTATTTGCTACTCTCGACTCAACCGTAAGAAGATTTCAGGTAAATAATCGTGAAATGTTATTATCTGATACCGTAGGTTTTATACGGAAATTGCCGCATAATTTAATCGAAAGTTTTAAATCAACACTTGACGAAATACGAGAATCAGATATATTACTACATGTCGTGGATGCTTCTTCTCAGATTGTGGATGATTGCATTTGTGTGGTAAATAGCACCTTAAAAGAAATAGGTGCCGATTCAAAACCAACCATTCTTGTGTTCAATAAAGTCGATGCCATTGATGATCAATCTATTATCACTGGTTTGAAGCGCGACTACCCGGATGCCGTTTGGATTTCGGCGGAGCGTAATATCGGACTGAATAATCTGGAAGATGAAGTCGATCAAAAATTAATTGAAAACTCTGTATTGAAAACTATGGAAATCCCGGTCGCTGAGTATCGGGTCGTTTCAGTGATCCATGAAATTGCAGAAGTACTGAATGAAGAATACGTTGAAGATAAGGTTCATGTAACGTTTCGCATACCAAAGAAATATCTGGGTGAATTAAAAAGTGTTATAAAACGTAGTGATTTTGAAACTTCAGTAGCTTGTTAATTGTAATAGTGATATAATGAAAATAGTAGATCCTTAATAGTTTGTTTATCATGCTGGTTAAAGAGTTGTTACATACCGATTATGAACCCATTTCATCTGAGGAAACAGCGAGTACCGCTCTCAGGAAGATGAAAAATTACGGATTAGAGAATGTTCCGGTAATTGATCAGGTAACCAGCAAATACCTGGGATTGGTTTCCAAAAAGATGATGTTGGAACATACCCGGGAAGAGGATACCGATATACTGACAGAAACTACACAATACCCTGTTAAAGCCTATCAGGAACAACATCTTTTTGAAGCTGCGGGAATTATTATACGTAATGATCTGGAGGTTTTACCAATAGTTGATTTTGAAAATAACTACCTCGGAGTGCTTCTGCAGAAAGAAGTATACCGCACAATAATGAATATGTTGAATCTTACTGAAATCGGTTCTGTTCTTGGAATCGAAGTTGAACAGAAAGATTTTGTTCTTTCTGATATTATCCGGATTATTGAAACCGAAGGAGCCAAAGTATTAGGTATCGCTATTGAGACACCTACAGACACGATCGGAAGGGTCAAAATTTCGATCAAATTGAATATGACAGAAGTGGCGGGTGTTACTTCATCTCTGAGACGTCATGGATTCGTGATTACGACCGAGTCGCGGGATTCCTTACAGCGACGCGAATATAAAGAACGCGCTGATGAGTTTATGCGTTATCTTGAGATTTAAAACAGAACGATCTTTGTAAAAAATTACTACGCCATTCTGAAAAGTTCTGCAATAATATTATAATACGCTTGTAAGAAGCTTTTGCAAAACAGTTATCTTGACCAGTTTCTGTATTTTCAGGAATTTGACCAAAATTATCGATTTTGCATAGCCTTCTGTAAGGTTATATAATCTATGATTATTAACCAATCAGATTAGTTACTATATTATTCCTACCGCTACAAGCGTTGTGATGCTATGAGCTCTTTATTTTAAACGATAAAATTATTTGAAATTGCGGCGAGATAAGAAATTTGGATATATATTAATATTAGTCA
>DATFMK010000577.1:0-4439 GCA_035267005.1 Balneolales bacterium | reverse complement strand
TTGGCTAAGATCAAATTCGGCATAGGTGCATCAAAGGCATTTGTGCCCTGCGACCCGAGAGCAGGCTATGAAGCTGAGGTGGATTGGGGAAGCGCAAATGCGATTGTCGGGGGTAAAGAGGTCAGGCTGAAGTTTTTCTGTATGCGGTCGAAGTACTCCGGGAAGCATTTTGTCAGATGTTATCCCTGCGAGCGTCAGCAAGCCTTTTTTGATGCACATATCCTGGGATTTGAGTTCTTTGGAGGTGTCTTCCCGGTTTTGATTTACGACAACCTGAAGACCGCAGTCCTGAAGGTGCTTAAGGGTAGAGGCCGCACAGAGCAAAAGGAATTTCGAAAACTCAGAGCCTACTACAGCTTTGAAGCCCGTTTCTGCAATCCCGCTAGTGGGCATGAAAAGTATGGCGTTGAAGGGTTGGTCGGTTTCGCCAGACGCAATTACATGGTGCCAGTTCCGGAAGCAGATAGTCTCGCGGAGTTGAACGAGCAGCTGCTCAAGAGATGCTTTGCCTATCTAAAAGGTCATAATAAAATTATTAAAGGTTCTCCCTTGTAATGCCGATTCACACTTTTAGACATGCTTTTTTTTTCGGAAATGAAGATTATTTTGTCAGAACGGCTGATTATATAACCCATTGTTAAGGCTAACGGATTAAATTCGTCAGCATCCGAATGGACCTTTGGAGAACACTTATGACAGATCAGATGAACGGTATGGTTATCCTCAATGCAATACCCGACGCCGGCGTTGAACAAAAGGTCGGGATATTCTTGTCGTGCCATGCCAAAAACATCCCGGTCGACAAATTGAAGGATATGATCAAGAAAACACCAATCGTTTTGAGTAAAAATGCCAACGAAAAAATTGGAAAAACTTTTGTTTCAAAACTTGAAATGCTTGGTGCCTCAGCAACATTTGTATCAAAACCGAACCTTGCCAAACAAATCACTTCGCCACAACAATCAACTATTGAACACGCATCCCATCTCAGTATGGCCCAGGAAAATCCGCATCCAGAATTCGCCAATTCAAAAGCGTCCGTTCGATTCAAACGAGGAGTGAAGGACAGACTTTTTGCCCAACTTATAGAAGTAAACAAGGAGTTGTGGTTAATCCTCTCCATGATCATGATTATGGGCATCATGAATTATCTTTTGGCATCTCAACGCATGTTGCTGGGACTCTATACACTGCCGACACTGTTTTCAGCCTATTTCTTTGGCCGTCGCCATGCCACACTCACAGCCTTTGCCAGTGTTTTAATAGTGAGCATCGCAATTTATTATAATCCTTCATGGCTGGTTGAAACCAAGAGCACAACGTTCTTGGACAGCAAGTGGTTTGAAATTATGGCCTGGGGAGGAATCCTGATGATCACTGCCTACGCCATGGGCACTCTTTACGATCGCGCCAAAAAAAAGATGGCAGAGCTTAGACAAACTTACCAAGGTGTTCTGGTCATTTTGCGCAATTTTATCTCCAATGATGAATATACGGAAAATCACTGTTACCGGGTATCCATCTATGCTGTAAAAATTGCTTCTTATTTAGGATTCAGCATCGAACGAATCGAGGATATTCGTTCGGCTGCTTTGTTGCATGACATCGGAAAACTGGAAATCAGCCGGAATCTCCTTTATAAGGCGGCATGTCTAAACAAAGAAGAGTATGAAGAAATGAAACAACATGTGGCAAAAAGCGGTGAAATCCTTAATCCGCTCCAAGGCCCTCTGGGACGTATTTTGCCCATTATCCTTGCTCACCATGAAAAGCACGATGGCTCGGGGTACAACAAAGTGTTTGGAGAAAAAATTCCATTGGAAGCACGCGTGCTGGCGGTGGCAGATGTTTATGATTCCCTTACCAGCGACAGACCCTATCGAAAGGCAATGTCGCCCTTTGACGCCAAGGATATCATAGAAAAAGGTTCCGGTACGGAATTCGACCCAAAAGTTGTCGAGGTATTCCTAAAGGTTTTCGCGAAAGGAGAACTGGAAATTCCAAACGTGGTTCTTTGATACCCTCCCTGCTCTACGGTTAGGCTCCACGGAAAGTACAGGTCACTTACCAATATCGACAGCATTCACAACATCAATTGATATACAGACATGAAATTTTTCAGGTGTTAGGTCAAGTAAATCCTATTTTTGCAATTGTCGAAACATCTCCGCCCAAGGACAACTATGTTCTCAGATAAAATCCCAAATCTTTTTCAAATAATTTTGTTTCATTGTAATGTGCGGCAACGATGCGATCTCTGACCCATATTACCTTGGCGAGTTTACGAATTTCTGATCTTACTGAGTTGTCAAGCCTAAATTTTACTTCCAATATATCATTTGTAGAAATCTCGTGTGGTTTCAGACTTTCAAATCGGATTCCAGTCAGCGAAAGATCCCTGATGATTACATCTCCTTTCTCTCCTGTTTCTTTGACAATGTATTCACCCGGCAGCCTGACGTTTTTGCGGTAATTCTTTCGAAATTCAAATGTGAACCGAAAAGATTCGCCACATACGCATTTGGCCTTGGCCCTTTTTTGAGTATTCTTGAAATTTGTTATATCTACGATTTTCTCAAATCCGCACTTGGGACAGGTAACCCTTGCTCGGTTGCTTTTGTCTACATAAATTTTTTCCATTTATTATCCTCGTTTTACCTGTTTCACAATATGCCAATATTAGTTAGATGAAATTTTATCGAAAAACATGATTTATAGAAAATATGCCGTAATCTATTTGAAGTATTGTCCGTGCAGATTACGTGCCTTCATCTTCAGTTTCCAAAAAGTGAAGGTTTCAATAGCATAAGTTTACAGGAATTATTTCAGATATAATTTTTACCACATATACAGCAAATTGAAAAGCAAAGACAATCACGCAGCTGAAAATTTCCACAAAAAGTTTTGTGGTCGAATCTCACACGTCAAAATGGCGAGCGGGGCGGTCGGTGATTTTTCGAGGGGGGAGGATCAAGTTCATTGAATTATTTAAGGTGCAACGTTGGCAAACCGGGTCTTTTCATAACCCTTTGCAATGTGATGAGCTGAAATTCATGCCCCCTTGATGTCTTGACACCGATTCGATTGAATTCGTCAACGATCTGCCATTGTGTATAGCCGTCTTTGATAAAGCTGGTGATTGTGCCGCGCAAAGTCTCGAAAAATGGGTTCGCCTTTTCTATTCCCTTTTTGTTGTCTACTTTGATTTTCGGGTCTCATTGCGTGTGGTCTTTAGCGTTGATAGAATCTTCGTTAACATACAAATGGTAATGTCGTCCAATTAAGACATTGCCATTAACTTAAATACCTTTAGCTTTGGCTTCAACACCAGAACGCCATTATCATTTCCTCAGTATTTTTCCTATCATAGCAGGTTAGATCGATTGGTCATTCCCATCAATATCCGCACTAAAGTTACCGGATAAAATTCCGATAAATATATTGATGTGCTAATTACGGAATTTTACTCGGGCTGCATTTATCAAAAATGTTTCACCCTTGGCGAAAATTCAAACGCTTATTTATGCAAATGAAACAAATTGATCAGTCTCGGCATCATTTTTTTTAATATTTTGAAATTATAATTCTTTAGTATTTAGGGTACGTGTCTCTAAATTATTACCTCAATAGCTGAAATTTTTTTAATTGTAACATTCTATGAACCTTACATAAAATTGAAACTCCTCGCCGAAAGCGGACGGGGTATTAAAAACTATAATCAGTTAGGAGTGCCATAATGAGTTTCTCGACTATGAAAAGGTTTAATTTAATTGTAATCATCATTTGCATAGTTTTTATTGCAAACATAGATATGTCTTTTGCAGAAGAATCTGTAATTGGGACTGTAAAGACAATTAAGGGAGCAGTGTCGATTATTAGAAAAGATAAAACCCTTGCGGCCGATATTGGATTTAAATTAATCCAAAATGATACTATTAGGACTGAGTCCAATGCATCTGTTGGGGTAATTTTCAATGATAAAACTGTACTGTCACTCGGACCCAACAGTGAATTAATTATAAATGAGTTTGTCTTCGCTCCTAAACAAGGAAAGTTTTCAATTGTACTAAAAATATTAAAAGGAACCGCTGCTTATGTTTCCGGACTCATCGCCAAACTATCTCCAGAATCTGTACGTGTTGAAACCCCCACTGCCTCGATAGGGATTCGGGGAACCAAATTTGTCGTCAAGGTTGGGAATCAGAAAAGTAGCTTTGACAGCTATTATGAGGGTGGTGGCCCTGAGGACCCTAACAGTTAATCTTTAAAATTTATAACAGCAGGTGATTCATTGCATTCATGGAAGATAAATATTTTCTGCATAATAATAGCCATGTTTCTTGCTGGTTGCAGTGCAAATCGAAGTTTAATAGTTCTTTTACCTGAAGCTGATGGCAGCGTAGGGTCTATCGAAGTAAAATCTAAATTGGGATCGAAAG
>DATFMK010000576.1:0-3035 GCA_035267005.1 Balneolales bacterium | reverse complement strand
CAAATACCTTGGCGAAACGTTCGATATCCACGGGGGCGGCATCGAGAATCAATTTCCTCATCACGAATGTGAAATAGCGCAAAGTGAAGGAGCCAATGAAAAGCCGTTTGCCCGTTATTGGATGCATAATAATATGGTGACGCTCAACGGACAAAAAATGGGCAAATCGTTGGGTAACGCCATTTCACTGCATCAGTTTTTTTCGGGAGATCACGAGTTACTGAGCAGAGCTTGGAAACCGAATGTCATACGTTTTTTCCTGTTACAAAGTCACTACCGAAGCACCACCGATTTTTCAGAAAAAGCCCTGGAAGCCGCCGAAGCCGGATTGAAAAATCTTCATGAAATTCTGAAAACAATTGAGGAAGCCGAATCTGGTAATGCCAAGTCATTCGATCTCGAAAATCTAAAAAATGATGTTGAAGAACAGCTTAACGATGATTTCAATTCCGCCAAAGCTATCGCGGTTCTGTTTGAGAAGCTTCGTCCATTGAAAAATGAGATTCAAAAGGGAAATGTTCCTCAAAATATTTCAGATATCGTTACCTATCTTAAAGATATCGTTGACGGTGTATTAGGACTTTGGCCGGAAGAATCGGAGCAGACACAATCCAATAAGGAATTGCTTGATAATATTATTAACATGCTAATCGATATACGTCAGGACGCGCGTAAGAACAAAAACTGGCAACTGGCGGATAACATTCGTGACCGGTTAGCAGAAATAGGAGTTCTCCTGGAAGATACTCCACAAGGTACCATCTATAAAATTCAATCTTAATTATTAAACAGCAGGTACATGTCATCTAAATACTTAGTTTGGGACGCCTCACCAAACGCATTTAAAACAGGCGTACTCCATCTCCCCTTTCCTGTTAGTATTTGGGGTCTGGTTTTAGCTGCCGTACTTTTTTTCATCGGATATTCGTATCTGGAAAAAAAAGAACGAGAAAAATTTGAAGGAACTGATAAGGAAGATAAAGAAGTCGTAGTCAATGGTTATTTATTGCTGGGACTGGGAATCGTATCCTTGATTATCGGCCAATTGCTTTTCCTATTTGTGATACACGGACCTATGATCCATCATATTGGTCCAATTACCGTACGTTGGTACGGCATGATGTGGGCATTGGCATTTATCGTCGGTTACTTTCTCGGTACCAAAATGTACCGCGATGCCGGTAAACCACAGGAAGAATTAGAATCACTACTGACCTATATTATTATTGCTACGGTCATTGGAGCAAGACTGGGGCATGTACTTTTTTATGAACCAACGTATTATTTCAATCATCCTTCTGAAATCATAAAAATATGGCATGGCGGATTAGCCAGTCACGGTGCGGCTATCGGTATGATCATTGCCATCTGGTTATATTGCCGTAAATTTGGATATAAATTCCTTTGGGTAACCGACCGGGTTATGGTTCCCGTTGCCATTGGCGGTTCTTTTGTACGGATCGGGAATTTCTTCAATTCGGAGATTATTGGTCATGTGACACACGTACCCTGGGCCATCATTTTTGAAAGAAGAGATATGCTGCCTCGCCATCCGTCTCAATTATATGAATCGATTTGGTATTTTAGTTTGTTCGTTATTTTGTGGTTCATCTATAAAAAATACAAGAATAAACCACCGGAAGGATTTCTATTTGGTTTCGCTATGATCTACATGTTCATAGGCCGTTTTATGATAGAGTTTACTAAGGTCAGACAGGCCGATTTTGGACATGGCTGGCCATTGGATATGGGGCAAATACTGAGTATCCCTTTTATTCTATTGGGCATCTGGATCTTATGGAAGAAAGTGGATTTTAATAAAGTAAAGCATCCGCCGGATTCAACGGAATCGCCTCAGGCCACATAATCATTCATAGTAGATATCGCAAAACCGGTATTTTTAGGTTAAAAACTCAATAACGGAAAGCTTGTGTGAAAAGGCCACATTGTGTGTCCTTTTCATATGGTTCTATTAGCTTTGCAGAACCAGGGATTTTGTTCAATATCAAAGCCTGAGCGACTTCGGAACCGTAGCATCCCGAATGCTTTCGGGATTCGAGGATTTCGAAGTCGTGAAAATGCAGAGATTGAGCAAAAGAACAGTTTTGTATAGCCTTCTATTAATATTTGCCAGTAAATTGGTAACCTTCAAGAGGATATCTTAAATTAACTGCAATTATCGCATGAACCGACAAAAAATTATTGAATATGAAAATTAAATTCGGTACCGACGGCTGGCGCGCCGTCATCGCAAAAGATTATACATACGACAATTTGAGTGTCGTGACCCAGGCTACCGGACGCTGGATCAAAAATGAAAATATTACATCAAATGGGGTTATTATTGGGTATGACGGACGATTTGCAGGTCAGCAGTTTGCAGAACATGTAGCCAGTGTGTTTGCTGCTATGGAAATACCGGTTCGAATCGCTGACTGTATTACTCCCACTCCATCCGTCAGCTGGGCTGCCCTGGAATACGATGCTATCGGCATCGTCATTACGGCCAGTCATAATCCGCCATCATATAATGGATTTAAGATCAAAGCTCCATTTGGCGGACCTGCGACTCCAAGTCAGATCGAAGCTGTTGAAAATGAGCTCGACAATTTTGATTCGTCTCTGAAGGTTGAAAGTTATGAAACGTATCTTAAGCAAGGTCGCATTCGGGAAATCAATCTGCGGGAACAATTCATGAACGTTCTCAAAGAACGCCTTGATTTAGATGCCATCCGGGATAAAGGGATTAAAATCGCCCACGATTCTATGTTTGGAGCCGGACAAGGTGTCATCAAGGAATTATTAGGTGATCAAATCCTGGAACTTCATTCAGACTTTAATCCCGGTTTTCATGGTCAGGCTCCCGAACCTATCGAGAAAAATTTAGGAGAGTTGTCCAAGTTTATCGTTGACAACCGCTGCGCCGTAGGTATCGCAAATGATGGAGATGCCGATCGTGTTGGTATGTTCGACGAAACCGGCCGTTTTGTCGATTCTCACGAGGTTCTCTCCTTGCTGACAAAATATCTGAGTCA
>DATFMK010000575.1:0-3064 GCA_035267005.1 Balneolales bacterium | reverse complement strand
ATTATTACCTATACTCCCATGGTTTAAACAAAAGGGGGCGAATTTTGAATAAAATAATCCTGACCGCCGCATTTACCTTCTTCGTCTCGATCGCCTTTGGATCTATTGCCATTGCGCAGATGGCAAAACATGCAAAAGAGATTGCCAGGGAAGGACGTTTTATCGCCTATGAAAACGGACCGGTATTGGACACGAAAACTGGTCTCCTGTGGGCGGCCAAGGATGACGGCAAAGGGATGGATGAGCAGGATGCTAAAGCCTACTTTGAGAACTACCGGGGTGGCGGATATACCGATTGGCGCATGCCAACTGTTGATGAGCTGGAAGCAATCTATGATCATCGCTCGCAAAACAAGCAGGGTTATCATGTTACCAAGCTTATTGATATTACCGGTGAATGGGTCTGGTGTTCGGAAGGGTCAGATTCTGTGACAATTTTCAATTTCAAGGATGGTTCGAGGGCTTTAGCTTTTTTCGAAGGTCCCGGTTCTGGGACCTGGTATTCCACCGCCGAGCCTCTTTCCACCGCCAACAGGGCCTTACCGGTGCGCGATTTCGGTAATAATGAAAAAAAGAAGACAGCTTTGCATTTGCCTCAAGAAAAAGAGGACGAAGAGGTGGTTAAAACTGCCCAACCACCTGAAGAATTAAAATCAAATAATACGATTGAAATAGCGGTATTTCCGTGGCGTTTTAATATAATGACCTTTAGTTCTTATGCCAATGAAAAATCGGTTACCGCTTGGAGTATTGATGGGTTAAGTCAAGTTTTAAACGAATATAAATTAGTTGTTCCGAAATTTTCCTATTACAACCTTGGTAATGCAAAAAATATTAAAGGTAATCCTTTAACAAAAGCTATTGTTAACGATATCTGGATCAAGAAAAGCATTTTCTCTGAAAGGAAAGTGAATTTGGATTTGATCCATAGACTTGGGAAGCAATTACAGGTTGACGCGGTTTTAATTTATTCTATCTATATAGCCAAAAGGAAACAAACTGCAGATATTATTCTCATAGATATTGGGACAAAGAAAGCATATTCAAAGACAGAAGGGATTTATGTGAATACGTTAAGCTCTGATATAAAGAATCTTACCAGAAATTTTTTTATACATTATGTGAATGAGAAATATAAGTCACATCCAAATTATGAAATGATTTTCTGGGATTTCATAAAAAACTCCCAAAACACAAAAGTATTTCAACAATATTTAATAAAATTTCCGGATGGAACCTTTGCTGGTTTGGCTAAGTTAAGGATTCAAAACCTTTCCTCAATTAAACCTTAAAAGACGATATTTATGCAAATCAACAAGCTGACCAAAGGGCACCGGGGCGTGCAGATAGGGATAGATTCCTACCTTGTCGTCGAGTTCTTCGCGTGGATCGCGCATAATGTTGTACATATCAAACTGCGGGAGGCCGCCCGCCATGCCTTTAATATGCATTTTCAGCTTGCCATATCGAATCGCGCCGATTCCAGTGCTGCCAATTTCTCGCTGATTTGCTTGTCCTCCGCAGCCCATTTGTCCTTGTTCTTCTTCTGCAGGTCATAGTATGGTGCGTCGAATTGCGCAGCGAATGATGCCATTGGAAATATGAGCACAGACCCAACAATAAAGACTAAAAAACGAAGCAGTGTTTTCATACGGCCGCCTTTCATTCAACCTTAGGGTGAATTATTGAAGTTGAAATTTTAGTAAATATGAGTTATAAACAGTTCTGTACAAAAGAAACGATAAGCATTTTGTACAGAAATGTTCAATAAATTATGCAATTCTAAAAAATGAAACCACCAAAAATAAATAAAATTAAACGTGTAAGTAAAGATCAGTGGCTTATCAAGGCACTTGATACACTTGAGTCGAGTGGTGTTGAGGCCGTTAAAATTGAAAGACTTGCCAAGGCGTTTGGTATATCAAGAAGTGGATTTTATTGGCATTTTAAAAATCGGCAAGACTTGTTGGAGCACCTTCTTGATTATTGGGTGCGTCGGTATACGGGTGCTGTCACTGATAATCCTGATGTTGTAAGACTTGATCCGAAAAAGCGGCTTCTAACCACAATGGAAATGATAAGGGATAAACACCTGACAAAATACGATCTTGCGATGACTTCATGGGCGAAGTTAGATTCTCAGGTACACAAGGTTGTTAGAAATGTTGTTAAAATGCGCCTTGATTATCTTCGGGTGATTTTCGCTGAATTAGGTTTTGAAGGTGATGAGCTTGAAATGCGAACACGGCTGTTTGTGTGTTATCATTCTTGGGAAGATACCATGTTCCCAGATCTCTCTAACCAGAAACATTCAAAATTACTAAAATTGCGCTACAATTATCTTATTCAAAAATGAGTTAGCCCGGCATTTAGCATGTGACTCAATGATGAAAAGACCCTGCCATGGGAACACCATATAATGTAGTCTTCCTTCCACTCTTCAATCTTTTGATAAATTGACTATCCCACTTCGGGCAAAAGTTGTGATACTTAACGATTTTGATGAAAATTTGATGGATATCGAACCTTGATGTATCTTGCCATTATCATAACTTACTGAAAATGTTATATGTCTAATGGATATCACAAAAATTTAGGTGATCTCAAATGTTCAAATAGCAGAAAACCTGCAATTCAGCCCTAAGAACTGTGATGGATGATACGAAAGGGATTAGGCCCCGTATTCCATTGCCCGACTTTTAACGGCTAATCCTCTTTTTTCTCCGTTTCTTTCAAAAGTTTGCTGAGCGTAGCGTTTAACGCCAACAGAGAAACTCTGATGTCATTTAACTGCCGGACAATGGTATCTTTTCCGCCGCTGCTGTGCGGCAACTGAACAGCGCCGCCACCGATCTTGCGGGAAATATCATCCAACCGAATGCCCAGGGTGACGATAAAATACAGCAGGAGCAGAAACGCAAAGTTTTCTTCCTTCCAGTAGAGAACCCGCCAGCCAAAGATTATAACGATTAAAAAAATGATACTGGTAAATATATAGGGGCGATCGATAATCCACTTTTTCATTTAGCTTTATCACTCTCCTCGTCTCTGAGCACACGGCGCA
>DATFMK010000574.1:0-2091 GCA_035267005.1 Balneolales bacterium | reverse complement strand
CCTATTATCGCCGCATGAGAATCTGGATAGATGCTCAACTCTCTCCTGCCATTGCAGCTTGGATAAACCGTACCTTTAAAGATATAAAAGCAGAATCAATAAGAGCGGTAGGTTTACGTGATGCTTTAGATCGTGAAATATTTGATAAAGCTCGCCAAGAAGATGTGATCATTATGAGTAAGGATAATGATTTCATTAAACTGATTGATCAGTTTGGTCCCCCACCCAAATTAATTTGGATAACTTGTGGAAATACATCCAATGCCAAAATGAGAGAAATCCTTTCCAAAACGCTTAATAAAGCCAAAGAACTATTTGAAAAGGGTGAAAACATTATTGAAATAAGCGATAAATAGATCGTCCAGCCAGCTAACAAGCGCATTAAGGGGACGTTTTTCGCTTAGCCCTTACACGTTTGCGTTCGGATTTTCCGTTTTGTCTGTTAAATTACATATCAAAAACGCCCCTTATGCGCAGGGTCGTTATAGGGCTTCAGCTTGTATCTAATTATCCATTGGAGATTGACAATGAAGATTGATTTTCAATTCATCAAAAAATGGGAACCAAAATACGATGAGATTGAATCAGATCAGGGCAAATACCTGACCTTGATCAATAATGTCAGCGAAGATATACAAACTCATCATTCAATTAGTATTGAGACATTTGAAAGAATAATAAATTGGAAATCTGCACGAATAAAAGGACTTATTAAATGGGATCAATTCGATACTTATCAATCAGTTTTTCGTTTAATTATTAATTCACAACATGTAGACAAAATGAGTGAATTGGTAGTTCTTCCTGGAATTGGCGCTCCTGTAGCTTCAACTATTCTCCATTTCATCTTTCCAGGAATCTATCCAATTTATGATTTTCGGACAGTGGAGGTACTTCATTATTTTGATTATTTGAAGAGTAAAGTTGTAGGACCTAAACATTACCTTGAATTCCAAAAAACCATGGCAAAAATAAGAACAAGTCTGGTTCATTATGATTTAAGGCAAATTGATCGTGCCCTTTTTTCCTTCCACAAATTGAATCCAGAAAAGTTCAAAAATTATTACAAAAAGAGACCATTTAAATGCCATTATATGAAGGATAGTAATTCTACTGATAGGAACATGAGAGAAAAAAAGGCAAACTTAACCATCCCTGAAAAGGTTAAAACCATATGTGAGGAACTTGGACGTGATGGTGAAGTGATAAAACGTAAAGACATTATTGAAAAAGCAAAAAAATTTGAAATAAACGAATCGTCGATTCTTCCAGCAGATTACTGCGATAACACTCAAACTGGACAATGGTCTAAATACAATTTCTTACATTCAATTGGTCGTGGTAAATATATATTGGCAAAACGTTAACTCGCCCTATAACCGGCGCATCAAGGGGACGTTTTTCGCCAGGCCTTTTCTCGTTTCCGTTCGGATTTTTCATTTTGTCTGTTAAATTATAAATCAAAAACGCCCCTTATGCGCAGGGTCGTTAGCTACCTTAATCATGGATAAATCTGACCCAACAAATTTTAAATTTCGGCTTCATACTAATAGCCAAGATCAATTCCTGGAATTGAGTGGATTTGAACTATTCGAGAAAGGCTCCTTTAGTTGTAAATTGAAGATCAGGTCCCGTGGATTTGGGATTGAGAAAACTGAATATTTCGATAATATATCTGATTTTATCGATCAAATTGAAACAATGAATACAACTTTAACCGGTCAGGCAATTATTAGGGAAAACTACCATGATCATTACATTAAATTCGAAATTACTAAGACAGGTCATGTCATAGTAAGTGGTCATTTGTTCGAATACAGCCAACATAAGCAAGAACTCTTATTCGAATTTAAGACAGATCAAACCTGTCTTGAGCCATTTATACAAGATTTAAAACAAGTGTTCAAGGTCGGTAGCTAACAAGGCGTTTCAATGGGACGTTTTTCGCTACGCCTTTACATGTTTCGGTTCGGATTTTTCGTTTTGTCTGTTAAATTATATGTCAAAACGCCCATTAAACGCAGGGTCGTTATCCGTATTTACATTGGTTTTCCCAATTATACTATTTTGGCATATCTTTCGTATATTATG
>DATFMK010000573.1:0-2935 GCA_035267005.1 Balneolales bacterium | reverse complement strand
CTTGAGACACGGCAAATACATCTGCAATACTTAATTTGGATGATATAGCTTTGCCTATTTTTGCCCAGTACTCTATCTGTTTGGCATTTGATCTATTCTGAATTCTGGCCTCGCGCTCCGCTTGAAGCGCCAGGTTCTTGTCTATTCTTACAGATACAGTGGCCATCATATGCTCCTGTCATCGAACTCTTGATGTAATTAGCATCATAATGATGCAATCTGCTACAATAATAGGGTTGGTTTAAAGTTATGTCAATGAGTTATTGCTAACAATAACTAAATTACTACGAAGGTTTCTGCAACTAAACTAAATTCAAGTGACTAAATCATTTCTGTCCTGGTGATTTACTGGACAAACATTCGGCGGATTAATGTCTAAAATGCCGCCAAAATTACTCTTAAAAATAACCATAAATGCGTTAATCACCATGATGCAAAACCGAACAGCCAAGGAATCCAAGAGAAATAAACGGTTAAAAGGTAGAATTAATAATATCAGAAAACAAATATTTAAAATTTAAGATGTGACCCCTTTCTTTTTCATCACTGAAAAGTACCCAAGTAAGCAGCTGAAACTCTTTGTATAACGCTTGTCAGTGCGTAAGTGAGCAGATTCGAAGAGCCCGGTGCGGTAGTACCGCACGCCGGGATCTGTGAGGGGGCGGTCGGGTAACTGGCCGTTCTACCTTGATTCTTTTTCCTAACCTTTCCCCTCATATTTCTCTACCCTGACTCGGGCGGTTCCCTTGTCGTAAAACCCTAATTTGCGGGCAGCCCCGGCGCTCAGGTCAATAATGCGTCCTTCAACAAAAGGGCCACGATCATTAACCCGCAGGATGATGCTCCGACGATTTTCAAGATTGGTTACTTTTACAAAGGTCGGCAACGGTAAATATTTATGAGCCGCGTTGAGCCCGTTCGGATCAAACGCCTCACCGTTGGCGGTCATGTGACCGCCTTTCTGGCGGTACGTTTCATACCCGTACCACGACGCGATGCCGGTTTCGCGATAGTGGCGAGCCTGCTCCACCGACATGGGCACATACCTTTTTCCCCTGACGACATAGGGCGATTTTTTAACCTTACCCTGGCGGATGGCCTCTTTGGGCGGAAGTCCGTCAATGGTCTCGATCTCCTGCCGCGTCAGGGGCCAGCTGAGCGGCGCGGCAACGACCTTGAATGTAAAGCCACCGACATGATAAATAAGCTTGCCGGCACTGTAGGCGGATTTAGCGGTAAATTTCGTTACTTTGTAAGTGGCTTTGACAGTTTCCTCAGAAATATCATAGGTCGTTCGGACCACCTGGCAGGATAACAATACAAGGCAGAATATTAAAAGATATATAGACTGTTTGATTTTGATATTTCGCAGCATGGTTAGACCTGTTGACTGTAGACTTAATATTTTTATACTACATATTTATTAGAAGCCAAATAGAAAAGGCTGGGAGGCGAGGAAGCCGGGAGCCCAGGGGGCTTGGAAGCTGAAGAAGGAAAGAAATAGGTCACATTTTAAATATTAAATAATTAAAATCAAGATTTAACCGCTGAGGGAATAAGACTTCAGGGCCTATAAATCTTCTACCATTTTAGATAGCCTTGAGAATCTTTGAATATCGCTTTTCGTTCAATTCCCCGAATGAATCCATCATTACCGGACTTTGTGGCAAGCTGAAACTAGGATAACCGTTCGTGCAGAATGTGAGGCAAAAGATAAGGGTCACATCTTAAATAATAAATATTGACACATCAGCTTTTTCTTCGTATTGTTGCCTCAAACTGAAAATCTTTCAAAATCTAACATAGAGGCAAAGTAAATGGCACGCCCGCTGCGCGTTGAATATCCTGGTGCGTATTATCATGTGATCAACCGGGGGAATAACCAGGAAAAAATATTTAAAAACGATCGGGATAGGGAAAAATTTCTCCAATATCTGGAAAAAGCCAGCGAGCGATTCTCAATCACCTTTCACACATACTGTTTAATGAGCAATCATTTTCACCTGCTGGTGGAAACACCGGAACCGAATTTAAGCGTTGCGATGCAATGGATCAATTTAAGCTACGCAACCTATTTCAATCGCAAAGGTGGCAGACATGGGCATTTGTTCCAGGGAAGGTTCAAGGCAATCTTAATTGATGCTGATGAGTATCTTAAACATTTATCGCGATATATCCATTTAAACCCGGTAAGGGCAAAAATGGTGTCAGCTCCATCGGAATATAAATGGAGCAGTTATTCCGCTTTTATTGGCAAGATTAAGGCTCCCCAGTTTCTTGAAATCAATTGGTTATTGTCCAATTTTGGCAAAAGTAAAAAGGAGGCCAAACAAAATTACAAAGACTTTGTCGAGGGTGTCGATATAATGACCCTTGAAAATCCGAACAGGATGGTCACCAAAGGCTTTATCCTGGGAGATTCGGATTTTGTAAATTGGATAAAAGACAATTTTCTATCCGCCAGGCAAGATGAAAAAGAGATTCCTCAACTAAAGAAACTCAAACCAAGAGTGTCGCTTGAAACGGTCGCGAGGGCCGTCTGCGATGAGTTTGGCTGCGACGAGGAGCAGATAATAACAAAAGGGCGCAAAAAAAATAAAGCCCGTGAAGTTACGATTTATATAGCGCGGGATATGACCGGAATTACTTGTAAAGATTTGGGCGAATATTTCGGTGGGGTCAGTGGTGCGTTAATCACCATGATGCATAACCGAATAGCCGATGAATCCAAGAGAAATAAACGGTTAAAGGGTAGAATTGATAGTATTAGAAACCAAATATTTAAAATTTAAGATGTGACCCTTTTCTCTTTTCAATCTTACATTTCAAACAAAAAATTTTTGATAGGCTGTCGTTAGCTTGAACAGATTCTCGGATTGTTATTATAACTCTAAAAATTGAATTCTCGTCTGAATGCTATCGATGTCAAGAAAAC
>DATFMK010000572.1:0-2120 GCA_035267005.1 Balneolales bacterium | reverse complement strand
GGGAATGCGCCAGGAAAAGAATTTTTTATAGAACGAACAACTCCTGCCGGTATGTGCTTGAGTGCTTTTAATTCGATTAATCCTGCCATTCAGGTATTGCGATATGGCGGCAGCTTTCGATGGGAGAAAAATCCCGATGAAGCCTATATTTGCTGCCCCGATCATTTGAACCGTAGGGTTTTTAAACTTGAAAAAGCAGGAGATGTCGTCATCAAAAAATATTGAATTGATAATTTGGTTCAGGAAGCTAAAAACATGAGAGTTCTTCTGATATCCGCCAATACAGAACAAATCAATATGCCAGTGTTGCCGTTGGGATTGGCTTATATAGCTGCAGCGTTAGATGATCAGGGGCATACGGTGAAAATGCTGAATTTGATGATGCAAACAAATACGCAAAAGGCCCTCCACGAGGCCATAGATGAATTTAATCCTGAAATAATTGGCATATCGGTTAGAAATATCGATGATCAGAATATGGAGAATCCGAGATTCATGTTGGAAACCGTAAAAGATGTTGTTATCAATTGCCGTAAATATTCTTATGCCACCATTGTTTTAGGTGGAGCAGGGTATAGCATTTTTCCTCAAGCTACCTTGGATTTTCTCAAAGCAGACATTGGTATTCAAGGAGAAGGTGAAAGCTCATTTATAACCCTTTTAAAGAAACTTCGAGAAAAGAAGGATCTTTCAGAAATACCGGGCTTATATTTACCCGGCCAGACAAGCCAAAAAGAGTCGGGATATATAAAAAGCTTAACTGATATACCATTGCCTCTTCCCGATGTTCATTTATCGACACCGTCCACTTTAAAAGATCAAGAGATTTGGATACCTTTTCAATCCAGACGGGGATGCCCTATGGATTGCAGCTATTGTTCTACCGCAACTATTGAGGGTCGAACAATTCGTAAACACGATCCTAAAAAGGTGGTCGAAACTATTTCAAAATATACTGAGGCTGGGTTGGATCATTTTTTTTTCGTGGACAACACATTCAATCTTCCCAGTGTATATGCCAACACACTTTGTGATCAGCTGATTTCATCTAAACTGAAAATCACCTGGCGCTGCATTCTTTATCCATGGAAAGTTGATGATGTGTTGGTTGAAAAGATGGCAAAGGCTGGTTGCAGGGAGGTTAGTTTGGGATTTGAAAGTGGATCTGATAAAATCCTTACCAAAATGAATAAAAAATATCTCCCGGCGGATGTCCGCAAAATATCAAATAGGCTGAAAAATTTTGGAATTGTCAGGATGGGATTTTTACTATTAGGTGGTCCGGATGAAACCAAAGAGACAGTTATTGAAAGCTTAGAATTTGCAGACTCACTTGACCTTGAGGCGATGAAAATCACGATTGGAATCAGAATTTATCCCCACACCTCGCTTCAGCAGACAGCCATTAAAAATGGATTGATTACAGCCGACGACAACCTCCTGATCCCCAAATTTTATTTAGCGAATGGTTTGGAAAGTTGGTTGCGACAGACTGTTAAATCCTGGATGGAGACCCGACCACATTGGGTGATGTAAGTATGGCTTTAGTAAGTCAAATACTTTCTTTTGTAGAGGATTTGGTTTTCAAAACAAATCCATAATGATATCAGTTGATTCAACAGATTCGATACAGGCACGATATGTCCAATTTGGGTATTCGTAAATTATTGTGGACTTTCGTATGCAATGTGCAGTGGCCAACCGACCGGACTATGTTATGAAGTGTTTTGTTGTATAATGCTGAAATTGACCGATAACTATTGGCAATATCCCTCAGTCCAGACTACCTCATAATTGCTCTCCTTTGCTACGTCCAGATCGTATCACATCTTAAATGTAGATCTGGATTGGTTTTGGGGGCAGGTCAGGTGGTTTATACCAATCAAATATATCCGTTTCTAAACTTCTGACGATGAGAAATATTTAGTTGACATGGAAACTATTTTGGCATATTGGTTGAAATGGAAACTAAATACCCATTTTTAGGTGTGGCCGAAAAATGAAGAAAAGGTATCAAAAGTCAGTTCAGCGGAATGTAAAAAGTCCGTCACCGCCTGAAGATGTGACACAAATCGTTCAAGGGTTATTAAAATGTGGCCATTTTCTTCAAAGGGAAATGA
>DATFMK010000571.1:0-2896 GCA_035267005.1 Balneolales bacterium | reverse complement strand
CCTGGGATGGGGTCTGGCAGGGCAAAGCGCATATCGATAGCGATGGCTGGACGGTGGAGATGCGTATCCCGTACTCACAACTGCGTTTTCAAAAAGAAAAAAAATACACCTGGGGAATTGATTTCAAGCGTTTTATCGCCCGAAAAAACGAATCAGATTATTTGAAATATCAGCCCCGTAACAGCAGCGGATTTGTCTCCCGTTTTGACAATTTGACGGATATTAAAAATATATCACCCGCCCGCGATTTCGAAGTCATTCCGTATGTAACTTCCAAAGCATCTTATCTAAATAGTGATCCAGGAAATCCCTTTACCAAAGGTTCCGCTTATAATTTTAATGCGGGTGCCGATATCAAAACCAATTTAGGGAGTAATCTAAGTGTTAATGCTACGATCAATCCTGATTTTGGTCAGGTTGAAGTTGATCCGGCAGTCGTTAATTTGAGTGATATCGAAACGTACTATCCGGAAAAACGGCCCTTTTTTATAGACGGATCTAATTTCTTCAATTTTGGTCGGGGTGGAGCCACTGACTTTTGGAATTTCAACTGGTGGGGACCTTCCTTTTTCTACTCGCGTCGCATTGGCCGGGCTCCACAAGGCAGTACACCCGATAATGCCGATTATGTGAAAATGCCGGCGGCCACGCACATCATTGGCGCGGCAAAATTGACAGGGCGGTTAAATGGTAATTGGAATGTTGGAGCACTACAAGCTGTGACAGCACCGGAAGATGCCAGGTATTCCTTAAACAACCATATCCACTCCACACAAGTCGCACCGCTGACCTATTACAGCGTTGCGCGTGTACAGAAACAATTCAATAATGCGAAACAAAGTATTGGTTTAATCAGTACTATTACTAATCGTAGTTTCCAAAATAATATACTTAGAAATGACATTAATAAAAGTGCACAAGTACTTGGGGTGGATGGATGGAGTTTTTTAGATAAAAACCGTATGTGGGTCGTAACCGGCTGGTTAGGTATGAGTCATATAACCGGATCCAGGGAGCGTATGCTGAACGTACAGACTAATTCCACACACTATCTGCAACGGCCGGATTTAAGACATTTCGGCGTTGATAGTTCCGCAACTTCCCTGACCGGTTATGCCGGACGCTTTTGGGTCAATAAACAAAAAGGTAATGTTATTTTTAACGCGGCGTTAGGTTTTATAAATCCAACATTCGATTTAAACGATGTGGGTTTTTTGGCACGCACCGATATAATAAACAGTCATGTCGGCTTTGGTTATAACTGGACCGAACCAACCAGCTGGTATCATACACAGATGTTGATTGGGGCTCTATTTGGCACTTTCGATTTTAATGGTAATAATACATCAGCGGGTGCATGGGCAAGTTATCGCCTTCAGCTTCTGAATTATTATTCCTTTCGTTTGAATATCGCATTTAATCCCCGAACATTAAACGATCGATTAACACGGGGCGGACCGATTACCGTAAATCACGGCGGCGCCGAATATGATCTGACTTTTTCTTCGGATAGTCGTAAAGCCGTAGTATTTTCTCTGGGAGCCGGTACCTATCTGAGCCGTGACCAGTCCAAACAATGGTATTTTCAACCTATGATCACATGGAAACCGGCGGCTAATCTTTCCCTTTCTGTGAATCCAAGTTATACCTATACCTATGATACCGCTCATTACATCAATACTTTTGAAGACCCAACAGCTACACAAACCTACGGGCATCGTTATGTATTTGCCGATCTGTATCAGAATACGATCTCATCAAGCATACGATTTAACTGGACCTTTACTCCAAAACTTAGTTTACAGACCTATATTCAGCCGCTCATTTCATCAGGAAAATTTACCCAATATAAAGCGCTGATCCGACCTAAAACATATGATTTTATGGTATTTGGCAAAGACGGATCCACTTACAATTCTAAAACCTTTACCGCCGATCCGGATGGATCCGGTCCTGCCCCGTCAATGGATATCGGAAATCAGAACTTCAATTATAAATCCTTGCGGGGAAATGCGATTATTCGATGGGAATATCGTCCAGGCTCGACCATTTATTTCGTATGGACCCAATCGAGAACCGACAATCAGGAAATTGGACGTTTCAATTTGGGTAATTCTTTTCCAAGACTTTTCAGTGCACGACCCAATAATATCTTTTTAATAAAATTCTCTTACTGGCTGAATTTATAGATTTTCAGTAGAACCCCAAAAAGTCACTTTCTCTTCGGAGGGAGTGGCTTTTTCTTGATTGGTTAACTCGAATTATTCTCGATAATAGGATAAATGACACGTATAGTTTTATAAATTAAAAGTTTATGTGAATTCAACCGATCCTCAAATTTGAGGATGTTAAAAAAACTGTGAAAATCTCTTGGTGAATAATCCGGGTTAATTATATTATTTTACTATAATAAACACCGTTATCGAAATGTAAGTTCTCCGTTAATGGGTAAGTAAAAAACTTCAAATCTTATAGCTAAAAATTATTGAAATTAAATTTCCTATAGATATTTTTTAAGCCAGTTTAAAAACATAATAATTGTATTTATATTTATAGCTCTTCTTTCAGCGGTTACACTAATAGATATATTATTGTACATTTATATCGTCATAAAAATGAGATAGATTCATCGAGACATTATCATCATAAAATTAATATCGCTGGAAATATCTATGTTGTAGAAGGCTTTGCAAAACCAGATATTTGTTCAATATCAATGCCTGAGCGACTTCGGAACCGCAGCATCCCGAATGCTTACGGGAATCGAGGCTTTCTAAGTCGCTAAAATGCAGATATTAGGCAAAAGTACGGTTTTGCATAGGTTTCTTGTAGTTTGTTAAAACCACACTCTATTATAAGGACCAATGAATATCCCCGATTCTATTATATTTAAACA
>DATFMK010000570.1:0-2499 GCA_035267005.1 Balneolales bacterium | reverse complement strand
CCGCCACGACTTAAAACCCATAAGCGGCACAATACGTAAAAATCCAACGGGACTAGATTAAAATGCTTAGCCAATGCACCTGAATAAACTACATAACTATAGCTAATTTTATCCAATTCGGTTACCGGTAGTAAATACCTCCATACCTTTAAGAAAATACGCCTAAAAAGCTTCTTTTCACTTAATTTATTATACAACAAGTCAAGCCCACCACCTATAGAAGTAAGAGAAGGAATAGAAGAGGAAGAGGAAACACGCAAAGAGCGTAAATGAGTTTTGTCTGTTTTCATGATTTAATTATTTGTTTTAATATTTATTTAATATCAAAATTACTGATTTATTTGATTTGTTTGTTACTGTAGTACTAATATATAGAGTTGATAGGGGATTGACTGTTAAACTACTTTGAGAAACAAAGCTGCTGAAACCCAGGTATAATAGGCGATACAGATTTTAAGATCGCACCAACACAAGCACATGGAGACTGTCTTATAATTATTATTATGTTAAATAGGATATTTTGTCAGTCGCTTTATAGCCTATCCCCTACCCTATCAGATTGAATTGCTTTAACGCTTTTTTACCGCAGAACAGGACTAAGATTATTTGTGCAGGATCATTTAAGCCCGTGAAATGCCTTATATATAGGGGGCGGGTCCGGGATTTTGATTTTTGCACGAACGCCGGCACGTGAAATCAATGCAGTGACCCCACACCCAAACTCACTTATCCTAAAATTTGTTTATTTAAAAAATTGTTGTACATTTGAAAAACAAAATCTTGTATAAGCTCACAATAAAAAGCCGTAAAATATTGTCAAAAACGGCAAAAACTCACAAGATTTAGTACTAAAAAAACACGATATTGATTTTAAGCACGTTTTTAGAGCGTATTTCACATCAGGGTATATAATACCATTACTGAATACCTGAAAGTTAAAATTTGATATGTTTCTGTGCTATTTTAAACCATATAAAATTAGATTACTATGAAAGCTGAAATTAACGACAAAGGAAACATGATTATTACTGCTGAAAGTAAATTAGAATCATATGCGTTGAGAAAATGGTATCAGGATAATAGTAACCATACTGTAGTTTATGCAATTTTGTTTAAATCCCCCGATTTTGATGAAAAAAGCGATGATCAGTAAAAATCTTCTGTATTCTGCATTAGTAGTACAATACAGAGGATAAAAGTCTTTAACTAAAGAATTAGTTAATAGCGAAATTCCCGGGAAAACACTTTTTTAAGCGCCTTAAAATAAAACTATGAAAATAACACTTGAAATAATCAGATTTAATATTGACGGAGTAGAAACTCATTACTCGGATAAAGTTTGGGTGAAAGATGGTTCACATCCGGAAGGAGGATACTACGCTCAGGAATTTATAGAATATGAAGTTCCTAAAGCTAAAATAGATTTCCTGGCAAAAGTAAATGTTGATCTGGAAGTCGGTAGTTTGTATTCTGACGGATTAAATTTATTTATAGCAGTGGATAAAAACCAGATACGAAATTACGAAAGAAATGTCTCACTGTTTAAAATTCCGGAAGAGATAATTTGCGTGATGTCTAATTATAAAGTATGAATCTAAAAACTAAAATTACTATGAAAAAATCAGACTTAAAAACAGGAATGATTGTTGAAACAATATCAGGAGACACAGCATTAGTTATGCTGGATAATTGCTATGGAAAAGACGCTTTAATAATTTCAGATAAAGCTTGGGCTCCTCTTAGTTCTTTTAATGAGGATCTTCTTTGGAATTATAAAGTATGGGAGCAAGATAGATCTGATAAACCACTTGATATTATAAGAGTTTATGAACCAGACCTGCCAACTGGATTTTTAAGTAGAAAAAACAGTGACTTAACTCCTATCTGGGAAAGACGTAGATTACCAGAGTATACTATGGATGATTTGATTAAAATGGTTGGACCGTTTAAACTTGTAAAATAATCAGGTATGAAAAAAGCAGAGAAAATTGAACACGATAAAAACGTTACTCCAAGGCAACGAAGAACTGACAAACGCCATTTCAGGAATTGAAGACATAAGAACAGATAGCCATACTCTAAGAGAATGGGGAAATGAAGAATATGACAGGGCTGATTACGCTGAAGACGAAAGAGATGATGCTCTAAGAGATAAAGAATTATTAGAGGATGAGGTTTCTGAATTAAAATCAAAAATTGAAGAATTGGAAGAAGAACTTAAAAACGTAGAACAATCATGACAAAACTTGAAAGACTTAAAATTGGTAATGTAGGATTAATCCAGGAAACAAAAGACGGAAGGATAATCCAAATTGCGCTCACAGAAAAGCAAAGTAATATGCTACAAGTATTCTTGGCTGCATTAAGTAAAGATCAGCCACTCGTACAAATGACAGAAGAATTTGATCTTATTCTGAAAAGAGACGTTCCTGATACATCTAAATGGGTGACCAGTAAAGATAGTCTACCGGAGAGCTTTAAAACAGTATGGATGACAAA
>DATFMK010000569.1:0-2436 GCA_035267005.1 Balneolales bacterium | reverse complement strand
ATTCACTTAAAATCATTATATTTAATTATGATAAAAATTATTAAATTTTATTACATTTTATTCATAATCACAAGGGTCGTTTTATAAAATTAAGGTTGTCGGGACAATTAAATTCCACATTTATGACTTTGTTTATTTACCCACTATTTAAAAAGCCAGAATTCATGGAATTTAATTTATATCCCTATCATAACACATGAAACCAGGCCGGACACGATAAATTGTCCGTGGTATGAATAAAATTTCATTGTCCATTTTTTGTAAAAAACTTCATGTGATTAAGATTAAACTCTATGATTATGGATCAGAATCAATCAGCAAAAAGCAGAACACTTAAGCGATTGCAGGTCGGCGGTTTGCCCCTGATTCATGCGATCATCAAGCGCATGCGATTAAAAGAAATTTTATACAAATACATTCCAGCTCATGGCAACGAAGACATTCCTGCCGTTGAGACACTGATGTTACTAATCTATAACTTGATTCTGGGCAAATACCCGCTGTATGAGTTGCAAGAATGGGTTGAATCAATCGACTTTAGGTGCATTAACAATGAATCTTATGAAAATGTTAAATTTAACGATGACCGATTTGCTCGCGTGCTCGACAAACTGTACCTGGTTGATCGCGCCTCGTTAATGACCGAACTGGTGGTGGAGTTTGTTAAAGAATTCAATATCGCTTTGCAGCGAGTAAGCAATGACTCAACCACGATTAAGGCCTTTGGTAAATATCCGGGCAAAACAATAACAGGCTTGGAGCTGAAACGGGGAAATAGCAAAGATCACCGTCCGGATCTAAAGCAGCTGGTGTTTAGCCTCAGTGTCGCGGGCGATGGTGCGGTACCGATACACTATAAGTGCTACCCGGGAAATGTTACCGATGATAAAACCCATATTGAGACCTGGAATACGCTGCGACAGATAACAGGTTGTTCAGATTTTCTTTATGTGGCGGATTCCAAGCTTTGTACCGATGAACAGCTAAGCTACATTGTCAATCAAGGTGGACGTGTCGTTACTATTATTCCGGAAATCTGGAATGAAGTTCAATCGTTTAAAGAACAACTTAGAAAAACCAAAAAGGCCAAAGATATCATCTGGCGAAGACGCAAACCGGGCAGTGATGACAAAAAGGAGTATTTTTCATCCTTTAAAGGAGACTATGTTACAACCAAAAGAGGTTATCGGATCCATTGGATTTATTCCAGTGAGAAGCGTAAACGTGATCGGCAGAGCCGAGAGAAGCATCTGAAAAAAGTAGAACAGAGTTTAGCGGTTCTCAATGGAAAAATAAATAAGCGCGGTCTGAAGACAAAAAAATCGATTGCACAAGCCGCACAACAGATAATCGAAGAATATAAATTAGAACAATTTTTTCATGTTTCAATCGGCACCATAACAGAAAGATGTAAAGTACAGATAGGCCCGGGCCGTCCTGGGAAAAACACCCAATACAAAACGTGCGTCAACCGGCTGTTTACTCTGTCCTGGACACAAAAAAAGCAGGTGATAAAACAACAAGCACAAACCGATGGGGTATTTCCTTTGTTATGTACGGATAAAGCTCTGTCGGCCAAACAGGTATTGAAGGCATACAAATATCAACCACGACTTGAAAAAAGATTTAGCCAATTTAAAACGGTTCATAATGCGGCACCGCTGTTATTCAAGAAGATAGAACGAATTGAAGCTAATATGTTCGGATTTTTCATCGCTCTTGTTGTTCAAGCATTGATAGAACGTGAAGTGCGAAATAAGATGAAAGAGAACAAAATTGAAACAATAAGAGTCTATCCGGAGCAACGTGAAGCCAATCATCCAACTACTAGTAAGATTATCGATCGTTTCGAAAATATTAGTACTTATAAAATAATAGAGAACTCAAAGATCGTCGAAAAGTTTAAAGATAGTTTAAATGATGATCAAAAACTGATTTTGAGTCTGTTAAATATTGAAGAGAATAAATACTGGAACTCGACTGCGTAGTAAAAATAAATTCGAAAAAATTGCATTTTTTATGCGCGGAAAATAAGTTAGAAAGGTTAAAGAAAAACAACCAAATGTTTTTGAGATTCTTATCACGGCTTACGCGAATTATGAAATTTTAAAAGGAGCAAAAATGATGGGTGTCAAGGATATTATTCCAAAACCCTTTACATCTGAAGATGTTGAGACGTCTTTGTCTCGAATTATCGAAAACAGTGCATAAAAATCGTTCTATGTATTTTACCAATCCAAATTTAAGGAGGTTTGAAATGGTTGAATCTAATCGACGCCATTTTCTCCGACAAAATGCGGCAGACACTATTCAGGTTGTACTGATTCCGGACGATTTCGAAGGCCATAAGGACAGCTGCGATTTAATCCCGGCTAAAATGGTCAATCAAAGTGACAACGGCCTTTATATTGAGATTGATCGTAACCTTCAACCCGG
>DATFMK010000568.1:0-8564 GCA_035267005.1 Balneolales bacterium | reverse complement strand
GGAAGGGGTTATGTATCGTTATTTCAAACTATTCATTATATCCTGTTTTGTCTTTCTGCCAGTCGCCCTGGTAGCTCAGAATGCTAATCAACCTAAATTATTTCATCAGCTCGAGCTTTTCAGACAAAAAAATGGTGACATTCTATATTCAGCTATCTTTTCTCTTCCTGAAACACGATCTGTATTCTTAGAAACTGTTGGAAATAACGCCTGGAACAGTTACCTACCGGATGATTTACCCAATCATTTGGACAGAAACCAAAAAACAGCTGTTATCCAAAAAATCGCTGAATATCTAAACTTACAGTCACAAAATTCCCAACGCAGGTATTTACAACACCTGTCGAATTGGATTATTACAGAACGGCAGCTGAAATTGTTACAGCAAATAACCAGCATCGAACAAACGATTTCGGCTTTATATCAGGATCCTGAAATTAAAAAATATTTTGAACCTTACTTGCAACAGCGTGGATTGAGCACAGAAAATACAGATCCGGAAATGGCTGCAACCACCCTATCATCCGCTGAAATTGCTGAAATATCGTATAAAGTATTAAACGACTTTTCAGTTATGAACCAACAGGAATTACTTGCACGATTTGGCAATCTATATCATCTTTTATATCAGGACATGGGAAAATGGTAATCTAAATCGTGTTCTAAATATGAAGACATTTTAGTACAATATTTTATGTTTTAAGTTTGCTTAGAAGATTTCTCCCATTTGGTCGATTAGGCTCATAGTGAAAGAATGACAAATCTTTTAAATAAGAAACGTTGTATGTTGACGTTCCAAGGGAATCGAGGAATCTATCAAAGGATTATAACATTTAATAGTAGAAGGTTTTGCAAAACCAGGAGTTTTGTTCAATATCAAAGCCTGAGTGACCCCGGAACCGCAGCATCCCGAATGCTTTCGGGATTCGAGGATTTCAAAATCGCGAAAATTCAGAGATTGAGCAAAAGAATGGTTTTGCATAGGCTTCTTGTAAATGAATTACTAAAAGTTTGTGGGCATTGATAGATTTCTCCCGTTCGGTTGAAATGACGATTTAATACATTGTTTTAACGTGAATTCGATATAACTTTAGACTTATTTTGTTTCATATCCACGTTTGGAAGTTCTCTCACCCAAAAAGCGGGTTCGGGATGCCCCTTTTGAGTGATGTTTTTTAAACATCAACATCATCTTCACCCATTCGCGTCATTTCGACCGGAGGTAGAAATCTTCAAAGTAAAATATTCATTCATAGACGCTGTTTTACGAAGATTTTATTTCGAACTCACGTTGTTTTAAGTTTCATAGTCTGCAAGAAGCGTCATCTCGAATCCGTTTTTTATATCAGAGATCTCACAAATGCAAAAGAAGGAAAATTTAGTATCTGATGCTTACCTCGAACTCAAGCTAAGTTAATATCATATACATTCCGAATTCTCTATAAAATTTTTGTATTATTAGAAGAAGACTTTGCAAATAAAGAGACACCGTAAAAAGTAGAAATGACTATTCACAAAAACATAATAATGAGTTCACTATACTAATCTGTAAACCTTAATATTAACCGATAATAAAGATTGCAAAATTTAATTAATTACTTGATAGCGCGTTCTTTTTAACGGATATTTAAATTTCTATTTAAGCGCTTTTTTACCACAATAGTCATAATTAAACAACCGGAATTTTTATATAGCAAATCCATGCCTAAAAAAACTTCAAATAAATTAGCATTAACCATCGTCACTTTTATCTTCTTCATGTGGGGATTTTTGACGGTGATGAATGATATTCTTATTCCCCACTTAAAATCAATGTTTCATTTGAGTTACGCCGGCACGATGCTGGTTCAGTTCATGTTTTTCCTGGCGTATTTCATTATGTCCATGCCATCAGGTAAAATTGTCTCACTATTCGGATATAAAAACACCATTATAATTGGACTGATCATATCCGGAATAGGAGGACTTTTATTTTATCCAGCTGCTGCCATACCTTCTTATCCCTTATTCCTATTCGCATTCTTTATTTTGGCCACGGGTATCACGGTACTTCAGGTAGCGGCTAATCCCTATGTTAGTTTATTGGGACCCTCGAAAACTGCTTCAAGCCGACTTAATCTGGCACAGGCCTTCAATTCTCTCGGAACAATGATAGCCGGACCTATTGGGGGGATGTTGATTTTGTCAACTGCTGTCATCACAGCCACAAAATTTGCCAGTTTTACTCAAGCTCAAAAAATGGCTTATCAAGCGCAGCAGGCACAAACCGTTCAGTGGCCGTATATCGGTTTTGCTATTATTCTCTTCATATTAGGTGTCGTTGTTTATCTCTTTAATCTGCCTGAAGTTGTTTCTGAGGAAGATTTAGAGGAAATACAACAAAAAGAAGATAAATATACCTACATGGAAGCACTCAAACATAAACATCTTTTTTATGGGGTCATTGCCATTTTTATGTATGTCGGTGCTGAAGTTACTATTGGGAGTTTTATGGTGAATTTTATCAGTTTGCCGAATATTGGTCATATTACCCAGAGTACCGCGGCTAAATATTTGAGCTTATACTGGGGCGGTGCTATGGTTGGACGATTTATCGGTTCGGCTATTCTGCAAAAAGTAAATGCCCGTAAACTTTTAGGAATATTTGCCACAATTGCAGGTATTCTGGTTGTGATAACCATGATTACAACAGGTAAAGTAGCTATGTGGGCGATTCTATCGGTCGGATTATTCAACTCCATTCAGTTCCCGAATATCTTTACGCTCGGCATCGAAGGTATGGGCAAATTAACCGATAAAGCATCAAGTTTACTTATTATGGCTATTGTCGGCGGAGCGTTAATACCGGTCATTCAGGGAGTCATTGCTGATCACATCGGAATTCATCATGCTTACATATTACCCCTGATTTGTTATGCTTATATCGTTTTCTATGGATTCAAGGGATCTAAAATTCAAAAACGTGTTGAACCGGCTGCTGCATAAAATTAGTTAGCCACAGATTTGCGCGGATTTTAAAGATTTAAATTTGTCTCAGCCGATTTGATTAGAATCTTTACCAAAAAGCGAATTGCCTATTTCAAAGCAATTCGCTTTTTTTATTTGAAAGAGTATCTATCTCATTTATTGATAATATCTTCGAATATAAATAATTTGGTATAACAAATTTGTTATCATAAACATGAAGAACAATAGATCATCTACAAGCAAGTTTTTAGATAACACAACCCTGTATTATGTCTTGTTTCTGATCGTATCTGTGGTGTGGTTTATTTTTATGATACCATCATCGGCTAATCTAATACCCGTTCACTTTCGCTTCACAGGTCAGCCCGATAGTTTTACGTCACGCTCGGGATTTATCACAATCTATGTATTAACTGAAATCATAATCTATTTGGCTATAAGATCTGATCACCGTAGTGATAATTATCTGAATACCATCTTTCTGAAATATTATTACAAGCGCCGAACCTTTCCCAATAAAAAGCAGGAAGTCACTAAAAGATTACATAACTTCAACATATTCAACATCTTCTCTTTTGCTTCTTTGATGTTTATATTATTCAATTTTGTTTTGTTCTATCAACAGTTATCGATCATGATAGGTATTCTTATTCTGATAGCTTTTGTTATCATCGATGCTTTGACTTTCATGTTATACGTTAAAGCCTCTTTTAGTTAATGGTAAAAGAATAGAACCAGCTGCAGCATATAGCAGGTCCACCAATTCTCTATTCTCTATTCTCTATTCTCTATTCTCTATTAAAATTTATGGCTGCAAACCCAAAGCTTTGATATAACCCGGATTCGGTGTGCAATTTTGGAACTTAATATTTACCAACAATTGATTAAGAATTTTTTGAGCATCCTGCATCGACGGACGATCTTTCCGGAAGTTTTTAAAACTATCGCCCCAGTCTGCGGCAAATGTGGTTATTTTATCCCAATTGGCAGGTGGTTTAACAGTTACGATACAACTTTTAGCTTTTAATTTTTTGTAGGGCCAAAATGACCACCCGATATCATTTTTTTCCAGTAATTTTCGAAATTGATCGACCCATTCATCTTTATTTTCACCGGATTCTCCCAGCCAAATTGGTACATTGTATTTATTACTGAAATCCACATATTCCTGGAATTGATCCTGTTTTGGCGGCATCCAGTATTTATGGAAAGAATAGATCATTTTGCTATCAAAGGGTTTGCCAAACACTTTGAAATTGGTGGCCCATTGTGCTCCTTCAACAATGATGATATGATTGGGATCGACTTCTCTAATAGCATGCGTGATTCTTTTATAAAGCGGAACCAAATATTTATTCAAAGAGGCATATTCTTTAAAATTCGGAATTGGCTCATTCAATAAATCATATCCAAGTACGTTCGGATTGTTATGGTAACGCGCCGCCAATTTTTTCCAGATTCTGATCACTCGTTTCTGACTTTCCGGACTTTTAAATAAAAACGGATAACCCCATCCATCATCAATGTTTTCTCCGGTTTGACCGCCGGGAGCCGCATGCATATCTAAAATCACATAAAGTCCTTCTTCCTTACACCATTGAATGACATGATCAAGCGTTTCGAATCCCGATTTCAGCCAAATGCCCGGATGATTCTCCGATGTCAACACCCGGTAGTTTATGGGAATACGTACCGAGTTCATCCCTATTTTCTTCAAATAGGCGATATCCTTTTTTGTGATATATTCCGCATGGTATTTTTTCCAAAAATTGCGAGCGGCAGCCGGACCGATTAATTCAGTAACCACATCATTGATCTGCCTCGGAGATACAGCTTTTTTGAATCGCCACATATAGCCTTCCGGTAACAGCCAGTTGCCGAGACCGATTCCTTTTAAATGCAGTTCTTGTCCGTTTGGTGCAATGACCTTTTTCCCTTTAACGGTTATAAATTTTGTCGATGACTGTGCATGGACATTTAAAGTAAAAGCCGTCAAAAAGCTTATAAATATGATTTTGAATAGATTTTTCATAACCCAACTACTCCCTTAAATGGTTATTAAATTTCTTGCTTAATCTGAATTTGATTAAAAAGTTCGCTTTAAAGACTGTTATTATTCTTTGAAGATTTCTCACTCCATTCGTAATGACGTTTTGGGTCGTTATTAAAAAATTATAAAAACAACTATTGTCGCTGTCATGATCCGCTTTGCTTTAAGAAGATCTTAATAGATTCCTAATCCCAGTAATTAGCATATCAATATTATTAAGATGACATTATCGAACTTAGCTTACTTCACATAAAATGGAACATTGGCAGTTGCCGCTTTTCCTTTTCCATCAAAAACGTATACAAACAAACGATATCCACCGACTTTTTCCGGGGACTTAAATATGAGTTCATTTCCTTTTCTGTGGATGATATCCTGCGTATATAACTGTGTCTCTTTTTTCCCTTTGAGCGGTTTTTCTGATCTGATTTCCCATTTATAGCACAATGAATCCTGATCAAGGTCACGAGCCACTACTTTGGCATGATGGACGGATCCGGCATTCACTTTCATCAATCCCGCATCCGATTGAAATGAGATTATTTCAGGTACATGATTTTTTGGTGACTTGCCGGTCCAGGCATTCGTCATCGCATCAACCGGACCCAAAGTAGCTTCTGATTTTGGTAAAAACATACTGAACCATGTATCGGTCTGTTCAAACCTATGTCCCCATAGGAAAACATAGGAACCCAAACATTGTGTTTTATGACTGGCAACAGCCGTTTCATAATCGGAGAGATATCTTCCTTCCTTCACCGTACTATTCGCTTCAATCGGTGCGCCCCACGATGCTTTTGGAGATTCCCACCAGCCTACCGGACCAAATTCTGTGAGCATGTAAGGTTTTACCCATCCCAGTTTTTTAAGACGTTGAGCCATCGTCAGTGCGGGGCCGTAAGAATTGACTCCTAATACATCAATATTGGGATAATATTTTTTGATAGCATCGATCTTCTTTTTATTGATTCCGGCAACCACCGTCATAACCGGATGATTGGGATCAATTTTTTTGATCTCTCCGGCTAAATAATTTACAGCTTTCCACATTTGTGAATTTGCAGGATTGTCATGCAATTCTATTTCGTTACCGAGTCCCCAATCCAACAACGCCGGAGCGTTTTTATATTTTCGGACATAGGATAATATTTTCTCGTCCTGTTTTTGTACAGCCACTTTGTTGCTATAATCAAAATTCGATTCGTGGCGCAGCCATAAACCAAGCGTAACGGTTAATCCTTTTGCGTCGGCTTCCTTGAGTATTTTCGACGCATTGTCTGCACCCCATGTGCGAATGGAGTTTCCACCCGACTTTTTCAATACATTTAAATGGGTGTCGCCGCCCGCGCCTTTGACGAAATAAGGTTTCCCATTAAAATACAATTTGTACTGACGCCCATTCCTGATAATTTTTACAACTGATCCTTTAATCGCATCCTGATTTTTATGCCGGCTTAACGTAAATCCCAGTCCTGACAGAGAAATGATTAACATGCCGGTCATCAAGATGAATGGCCATTTTAATGATGAATTTGACTTCATGTAAGCTTAATCTCTTTAAATTTTTTAAATCAAATAATTGGCGTCCCAATAATACGGATTAATCAATTAAATGGCTTAAAAAAAGTGACATCAGTATATAATTTCACGATTAGATTATTGAAGAAAATAGGTGATAGATTAAGAAGAATTTCAAAATAAAAACTGCGACACACATAAAACAGAATAGTGTATCACAGTTTCATAACTATGTTTTATGGATGATAACCTTGAATATAGACACTATAATTTCCACTGTCTCCCGTATTGGGTGGTACAGCATTATCTATTACATCAACTTTTATATAAAAAGGTGCGGTATCAGTAGTAGATATTGTACTCCCATTCCCTAAAAAGGACCAGTGATCTGTATTTGTATGTCTATGATACCAGGAATATGTATAAGTACCACTTCCTCCTGATACATTTGCAGACCAGTTACCATACTGATTGGCATTAATTATAGTAGGACCGCTTATACTCACTGATAAAGTTGACCCCAATACACCTTTTGAAGCAAATGTATCCTGGATTTCCTGCACATCGACCCCGTCATAATTCGCAGCATCTGCAGCCATCATAGCATCACGGAAGCCCAAAAATGTGGGACTACCGGTTATTCGGAACAATGCGTCATAGACTAAATGATCAGTTCTTCCAGGATCAATATTATTATGTAAATCCCATAAAATGGATGAGAAGAATTCACCACCTTTGTGAGGATCAACATAGCCCTGATTATTCATAATATTTTCATAATCTGAATAAGTACTTATTTGAGGATTTGACATATCACGAACTCCATTGATGGCTGTACAACAATATACCCCAATCTTGGATCGCCCGGTATAAGACCCAGCTAAATAATCGGGTGTGCCTTCACTAATCGCTCCCTCCTCATTATTTAATGACATAATACCACTGTTTATGTTATAAATAACAGCATGGCCGTATTCATGATAAATGACTTTATCCTCCTTGGCAAAATCTTTTGTACCCACAACCGGATAAGCAGCATCAAAATAAAGCTGTTGATTATCTGGATCAAACCAGGCATTTGGACTTGGATTCCCATACTGATCTACCGGAATTGCAGCATGGACATGACCTATTATATCGTTAAATCCATAAGAAGATAAGTAACCATTATCCAAATTATTTATGAAATCCATACGATATTGATCAATGTGCCAATAGAGATTGGCTTCGTCAAAATGTAAATCCTCCGGATTATATTGAAATGAATTTGATGAAGAATAAGCATTCGAAGTAGAATCATTTTTGATGTAAGCCCATTCTCCCTGTAAATATCCGTTCCCATTTAGACGGTAAAATGATTCATCGGTAACAGAGGTTAGTCCTGGATAAGTTGGATAGACATCTCCGTCTCCGGTTATGTCAGTTAACTGATTTAGCCTAAAGATTACATGACCGGATTGGGCATCCACAAAATAGAGCCAAGCCGCTAATGGTTTATCCGATGATAAAATTATCTTCCAAGCCAAATGAAATTGTTTTTTTTGATCCCTATAGATCACCAGTTTGGAAGATGTAACCGGAACTGTTATTTTAGCTGTAGAGTGAAGGTCATTCTGGGCTGTCTGCCCTGCACTTGATGACGATACACTTGGAGTGGTCGAGACTTGAATATTCGGAAAGTAATTACCGTTTGCCATATCCACATGACCATCCTGTCGGATGTGTACTTTAAATTCAGCATTGTATACCGGTATATCATTAAAAGTTTGATTAAACGTAATATGACTGATACCTCTAAAGGTTTGAGTTCTAATATATTTCATTTGGCTCAAATTGGTAAAACCAAACAAGGTTTGATAATCAGCTAAAAAGTCACGAGCTGCCTTTTCCGGAGTTCCGGTATATGCCTTTTTTGTCTTGCCAAGCCAAATCGAGACTGGTAAACCTGTTTTTTTATTCCAACGGATTCTCCATTTCGGTCCATTTTGATTTTGAAACTCCTGCCATGCAGCTTTACGAAGGGAATCTG